>CAZZIN010000001.1:0-60936 GCA_964654425.1 uncultured Clavibacter sp.
AATCACCTTTCCGGGTGAATCTGCACGAATTACCAAGGCGTGCGGGCGAGATGCGCACTTATCGACTTGATTTTGAATTGAATGAGGCGATTGGAACGCCAATGTTGGCCATCAGGGCTGGCGAGAAGATGCTGATTGAGTTTAAGGCCGAGGCAGTCTCGGACGGAGTTTTGATTTCCGGTGATGTCAAAAGTAAAGCAAAGGGCGAATGTGGTCGATGCCTAGATGAGATTGATCGGGAAGTTTCCGAAGAGTTCCGTGAATTGTTCCTATATGAAAGTCGTAAGAGCGAAGGTGATGACGAAGATGAACTTTTCGCACTCGATGGCGATATCGCCGATATCGAAACGGCTATTCGAGATGCGGTAGTTCTCACGATGCCGATTAATCCGCTCTGCAAGTCAGATTGCAAGGGGCTTTGTAGCGAGTGCGGGGAACGCTGGGAAAAGCTAGACCCGGAGCACTCCCATGAAAAAATCGATCCCAGGTGGTCGGGCCTAACGGGTTGGCAGCCTAAGTAACCTTCGATTTGGCAGAACTTGAGCGGCTGGGGGATACTTCCGCCCATGCCATTACCAAAGCGAAAGATGTCTCGCTCGCGCACTCGCCACCGTCGTAGTTCTTGGAAGGCGACTCCTGCGGCAACATCAAATTGCTCCCAGTGCCAGCAGCCGAAGTTGCAACACACGGCTTGCCCCACTTGCGGCACATATAACAAGCGCCAAGTTCTAGAGGTTTAGTCCTGTCGGTAGTGCTAACCGAAAAGCTGGGGATTTCGGTAAGTAAAGAATTGCTTGAACTCGCATTAACTCATCGCTCCTTTGCATATGAATCCGGCGGTTTGCCAACTAACGAGCGTCTTGAATTTCTCGGAGATAGCGTCTTAGGGCTAGTTGTTACAGAAGCTCTTTATGAGAAGTTCCCCGATTTAGATGAGTCGAGGCTCTCACCCCTTCGCTCTGGAGTAGTGAACATGCGCGCGCTTGCGATTATCGGTCGAGATCTTGGCCTCGGAACGGCGCTTCGAATTGGAAAAGGCGAAGAGGTAACTGGAGGCCGAGATAAGAATTCGATTCTTGCCGATGCCTTTGAGGCTCTTGTTGGAGCAATTTATCTCGATCATGGTTTTGCAAAGACAAAAGAAGTCTTGTTGCGCTTGATGTCTAACGCAATTGAAGATGCCGCATCACGTGGAGCGGGCCTTGATGGAAAGACCGCTCTCCAAGAGATCGTCGCTGCAAATGGTTGGTCAGCTCCGGAATATCGAGTGAGTGAATCCGGTCCAGATCACGACAAAGACTTCATCGCTGTTGCGTTTGTCAATGGAACCTCTTATCCGGAAGGTCATGGAAAGAGTAAGCGTGAAGCCGAACAAGTAGCGGCTCGACTTGCATACGAGGAAATTTCGAAGAAACTTTAACCATGCCGGAACTGCCCGAAGTCGAGACAGTTCGTCGCGGGCTTGAGCCATGGCTCAAAGGAAAGAGAATCCGAGCAGTCGAGGTTTTTCATCCGCGTGCAGTTCGCGATGGCTCACAAATCCCGCTCGATGCAATTCTTGGCGCGCGCATAAAGCGTGTCGATCGACGTGGCAAGTTTCTCTGGTTTGTTCTCGATAGAGAACTCGCCCTTGTCGGTCACTTAGGTATGAGCGGCCAGATGCTGGCATCAAGTAAAAAATCAGCGCGAGAGAAGCATTGTCGAGCTCGGATTGATTTTGGCGACAAGTATCGAGAGTTTCGATTCATCGATCAAAGGACTTTTGGTTGGTTGTCCGTTGAAACTCTGATTGATAGTAATTATGGAATATTGCCGGAGTGTTGTTCTCATATCGCACCGGATGTCTTTGCTGATGAATTCGATGAGAGAAAAGTAATTGAAAATATCCGAAGCCGGAAAGTTGAAATCAAGAAAACTCTTTTGAATCAGGAGATCTTGAGTGGAATTGGAAACATCTATGCCGATGAGGCGCTCTGGCAGGCACGAATTCATCCCGAGACCCCCGCATCGACCCTGCTCGATTCAGAGTTAAAGGCTCTTCTAAAAGCGGTCCGACGCGTTATGAGAAGCGCCCTAAAGAAAGGGGGTACTTCCTTCGATGATCTCTACATAAATGTAAATGGCGAGAGCGGATACTTTGAGGTCTCACTAAAGGCATATGGTCGTGAGGATGAACCTTGTCAACGTTGTAGAACTCTTATACGACGGATCACCTTTGCAAATCGCTCCTCACATTTCTGTCCCACTTGTCAGCGAAGAAAATCAGAAGGCAAGAAATCGCATAAAAGTAGAGTGAAAAGCCGGTCAGGTGGGAAATCTCGCGCGAAACCAAGGCGTTAGATACCAGATAGGCGCGGGACCCTTCGCTAGGTTCTACCTGTGTATTTGAAGAGCATGACCCTCAAGGGCTTTAAGTCCTTTGCTGCTCCGACCACCCTGCGGTTTGAGCCTGGGATCACTTGCATAGTTGGACCGAATGGTTCGGGCAAGAGCAATGTGGTTGATGCACTTACTTGGGTTATGGGTGAGCAGGGCGCAAAGAGCCTTCGTGGCGGAAAAATGGAAGATGTCATCTTTGCCGGAACTTCTGGGCGAGCACCGCTTGGCCGCGCCGAAGTTGCCGTGACGATTGATAACACTGATGGCGCGCTCCCAATCGATTTCACCGAGGTAACAATCTCCAGAATTCTCTTTAGAAATGGCCAAAGCGATTACCAGATAAATGGTGAGAACTGTCGTTTATTGGATATCCAAGAACTTTTGAGCGATAGTGGAATCGGTAGAGAGATGCATGTGATTGTTGGCCAAGGCCAACTCGATGCGATTTTGATGGCCAATCCAGAAGAGCGTAGGGGATTTATTGAAGAGGCAGCGGGAATTCTTAAACATAGGAAGCGCAAGGAGAAGGCGCTTCGAAAACTTGAATCGATGCAATTGAATATGTCTCGAGTGCAGGATCTCACAAATGAATTACGACGCCAATTAAGGCCTCTCGGCAAACAGGCTGAAGTCGCCAAGAAGGCCGCTGTAATCCAAGCCGAAGTGCGTGACGCAAGACTTAGAATTCTTGCCGACGATGTTGCGGCATTTAGAACAACTTTAAATTCAGAGGTAGCAGATGAATCTGCCTTAAGAGCGCGCAAGAACGAAGTGGATCAAGACCTCGATCGGTTAAGGAATCGTGAAGTTGAGCTAGATCGAGTATCAAGTGTTGAGAGTCCACTTCTTAAAGCTGCACAAGATAATTATTACAACTTAGTCGGTCAGCGGGAGAAGTTAAGGGGTACCCAGAACTTAGCTTCCGAGCGGGCACGTTTCTTGGCTGAAGAGGTTGAAGAGGCGCGTTCAAGTGGGCGAGATCCAGATGTGATGGAACAGGAAGCTCGTTCGCTTAGACAAGAAGAGAGTGTGTTAAGGGGCGAGTTAAGTAGAGCTCAAAATGAACTTCAGGAAGCGAGTAAGAATGTCATCGAACTCGAGACTCGAGTAAGAGTAGAAGAAGACCGAGTAGCAGCAGCGCTTCGAGCTATTGCAGATCATCGTGAAGGAACGGCGAGGCAGGAAGGCCATATCAAGAGCCTTCAATCTGCTATCGATGGCGCAAAATCAGAACTTTCACGGCTACAAAAAGCTCTTGCCGATGCACGCGAGCGAGTAGAGGTTGCTCGAAGGGACTTTGCCGCCCTGGAAAGTGAGATAGCTGGTCTTGATGCAAGCGAGTTGGGATTAGATGCAGATTTTGAGCGAGCCAAGAGCGCACTAAACGCGGCGCGAACCAAACTTGAAGCAACGCAGGCCGAACAGAACAAGGCCGAGAGAAATCGCAGCGCCCTGCAATCCAAGGTAGATGCGCTAAGGCAAGCCACACTTCATAAAGATGGAAGCGGTGCGCTACTTACAAATAATCGAGGAATTGAGATTAGGGGAAGCGTCGCATCCTTAATCACGGTAGAGAGTGGCTGGGAGAGCGCAGTTTCAGCAGCACTAGGAAGCGCTGCTGACGCTTTGGTCGTAAATAATCCCGCAAGTGCCATCTCGGCAATTTCTTTCTTGAAATCTGAGAGCGCTGGTAGCGCCGAGATGTTGATCATCTCAGGCAATGACTCCGTTTCAATAAATTATCCAGGGGAGGTTGTGACACTTGCATCAAAAGTTACCTCCTCGACACTTGGCCATTCACTTGGAAAACTCTTTGCTGGTTATATCGCGGCTGACTCCCTTGCTCATGCAGAACGTTTGATTCAAGCGCATCCTGATTTGATTGCCGTTACGCGAGAAGGGGATGTGATCGGAAGGGGAAGAGCTAAAGGCGGTTCATCTATTGCTACTTCTCTAATTGAAATTTCGGCTCTGATTGAAAAGGCCGAGATTGAACTTACCAAAGTTAGCCATGAGTGCGACCGGCTCAATTTTGAGATTTCCGCTCAAGAAAATCAATTGCGCCAAACGCAACAAGAATACGATGCAACTTTGGCTCGGCTTAACGAGTCTGATGCCCGCATGGCAGGACTGGCAGAACAGATGGCAGCTGCAGGCCAAGGAGTAAGAAGTGGAACATCTGAAATCGAACGTCTCGAGAGTTCGATTGGGGAAGTTGAGAATTCGCTTCGGGGAGATCAATCCGAACTTGAAATTGCGACTAAAGCGCTTCAATCTGAGAGCGAGCCGGTTGAGCCAGATAAGACCCAACTAGAGAATTTGCGCGCTTCGATTTCTACTGCCCGGGCAGTCGAGGTTGAGGCTCGACTTGCAATGCGCACTATTGAGGAGCGAGTCGCGGCTATCGCCCAGCGCGCCTCCGAACTAGAACAGAGCGCCTTGAATGAACGTGAAAGTGCAGCCCGCCAAATTTCGCGAAGAGAAGCGCGGGCACGCGGAGCAATTACTGCTCAGGCTATAGCGGATGCCGCCTACGAAGCTCTTATTCAGATTGAGAATTCGATCTCACGTGCGAACCACGAACGCTCAAGATTAGAGGAAGCACGAACCAACCGAGATGGCGAGATCCTCACCATCCGCGCCCAGATTCGTGATCTAGCAACTGAGTTAGATCAATTAACTTCTAGCGTACATAGAGATGAGATTGCGCGCGCTGAGCAAAGATTGCGGATTGAGCAGATGGAGCTTCGCGCAATGGAGGAGTTTGGCGTTGATAGCGAGACTCTAATTAATGAATTTGGCCCAAATCGTGATGTGCCTACTTTCCTCGAGAATGAAAATGGTGAATTGACAGAAGGCGACTTCATTCCATTTGTTCGGGAACAGCAGGAGAAGCGATTAGCGAGCGCAGAAAAATCCTTGGCGCTGCTCGGCAAAATCAATCCACTAGCTTTGGAAGAGTATTCATCACTCGAAGAACGCCTAAAGTATCTCGCGGAGCAGCTAGAGGACTTAAAGAAATCCAAGAAAGATCTGCTCGATATCATTAAGGAAGTCGATGATCGCGTTCAACAGATTTTTGAAGAGGCGTACCGTGATACTGCGCGCGAGTTTGAGAAGATTTTCGCACGGCTATTCCCTGGTGGAGATGGCAGATTAATCCTTACCGAGCCCGGAGATTTATTGAATTCTGGTGTTGATGTCGAAGCGCGCCCACCAGGAAAGCGAGTAAAGCGTCTCTCCTTGCTCTCTGGCGGTGAGAGATCGCTAACGGCAGTCGCCCTACTTGTTGCAATTTTCAAAGCACGCCCCAGCCCGTTCTACGTTTTGGATGAGGTTGAAGCAGCGCTCGATGATGTGAATTTAGGGCGTCTCTTAACGGTATTGGAAGAACTACGCGCTGCATCTCAGCTAATTATCATCACCCATCAAAAGCGCACCATGGAGATTGCTGACTCGCTTTATGGAGTAACGATGCGAGGAGATGGCGTATCTGAAGTAATCTCTCAGCGACTTCGCGAAGTAGAGTCCGAATCAGTCTCCGGGTGATTTGAACATGGGTCTTTTTGGATCCTTTTTCTCTAAATTCTCGCGCTCTCGTGCAACTCCGCAAGATCTTGATGAATTTCGTCAGGTCTTGATTGAATCCGATATCGGCGCTGAATTTGCCGATGAGATCGTGAAACTAGTTGAACGAGAAAAGTCAGAAGCATTAACTGATCTTGTAATTGCCCATATTCGCTCCTCTTTGAGTGAGGGCGAAAGATTGATTGCAAAGGTGGAAAACCGCCTTACAACTATCCTCGTAGTGGGGGTTAATGGAACCGGTAAAACAACCACTGTTGCAAAGTTGGCAAAACGTCTTAAAGGTGAAGGCAATAAAGTACTTCTTGCTGCTGCCGACACATTCCGAGCCGCTGCTGTCGAGCAACTGGCGACTTGGGGTGAGCGAATAAATATTCCGGTAGTTGTTGGCAAAGTAAATGGGGATCCAGCCTCAGTCGCATTTGATGCGGCAACCCGAGCGATGAACGAGGGATTTGATTATCTGATTATTGATACTGCTGGACGTTTGCATACAAAGAGCAATTTGATGGAAGAGCTGGGCAAAGTTCGTCGCGTCGTCGAGAAAGTTTCACCCATCGATGAGGTTTTATTTGTACTTGATGGAACAACTGGTCAAAATGGCATTGTCCAGGCTAAATCTTTTGCTGAAAAAGTGAATCTGACTGGGATAGTTGTGACGAAATTAGATGGCTCTACAAAAGGTGGGATAGCGCTGGCGACCGAGCGGGCTCTTAAAGTGCCCATCAAGCTGGTGGGTACGGGGGAAGGCGAGGACGATCTATCGGCCTTCGAACCGGTTTCGTACATCTCAGATTTGTTAACACAGCCGTAACGCGGACGGGGAAATAGTCACTCAAGCGAAATAGAAGAAGGCCCTTAGCCGTAACGCGCCGCTAGGACGATTCGGTCATTCTCAGCGTTGAGACCTCTTCATATTCAGGAGATATAAATGGAATTAGATGCAGGCAATACCGCGTGGGTATTGGCTAGCTCAGCCTTGGTCTTGCTTATGACTCCGGGCTTGGCACTTTTCTACGGCGGCATGGTCCGAGCGAAGAGCGCACTTAACATGATGATGATGTCTATGGTGACAATCGGAATCGTTAGCGTGCTCTGGGTAATTTATGGGTTTAAGTTGGCATTTGGCTACGAAGCAAATTCACAATGGTACGGATCAATCTCTCTTTCCGGACTTGGTGATGCGGTTGGTGAATTAACAAATAATGGTGGCGTTTACCCCATACCACTTCTGGTTTTCGCAGTATTTCAGTTGATGTTTGCAATCATCACTCCAGCTCTAATCTCAGGTGCAATTGCAGATCGTGCAAAATTCCTTTCGTGGGGAGTATTTGTTGCGATCTGGGTGACGCTCGTGTACTTCCCAGTCGCGCACTGGGTATTTGCATTCGGTAACAAGGTGGGCGATACCGTTACCGGCGCTGGCTTCTTGGCATCGCGAGGTGTGCAAGATTTCGCTGGCGGAACTGCAGTACATATCAACGCTGGCGCAGCTGCACTTGCGCTCGCAATCGTGCTTGGCCGAAGAATTGGTTGGCAGAAAAGTCCAATGCGTCCGCACTCACTTCCACTCGTTCTTCTAGGCGCGGCGCTTCTCTGGTTTGGTTGGTTCGGCTTTAATGCCGGATCTGCACTTGCAGCCGATGGTATTGCAGCCCTTGCATTCATCAACACCCAAGTAGCTACGGCCGGAGCACTTCTTGGCTGGATATTGATAGAGAAGATTCGCGATGGACATTTCTCCTCACTTGGCGCGGCATCAGGTGCAGTGGCCGGACTCGTAGCAATCACACCAGCATGTGCATTCGTTGCGCCATGGGCCGCGGTTGTAATCGGCTTCATCGCTGGCGGAATTTGTGCACTAGCAGTTGGCCTCAAATATCGTTTTGGATTTGATGATTCATTAGACGTCGTTGGCGTGCACCTAGTGGGTGGCGTAATTGGCAGCTTGGCGATTGGATTCTTCGGTTCCAGCGCAGTCAACTCACTTGGAGCAAACGGACTCTTCTATGGTGGAGGCGCAACGCTCCTTGGCAAACAAGCTTTAGGTGTTGGCCTTGTCGCTGCCTATTCATTTGTCGCAACGTTGATCATCGGATTCTTGATTGAGAAGACAATCGGTTTCCGAGTTTCAAGTGATAAAGAACTTGGCGGAGTGGACTTAAGTGAACATGCCGAGAGCGCCTATGAAATGGGTGGAATTCTCAAGGGAGGTCGTTAATAATGAAACTCATAACAGCCGTAATAAAGCCCCAGAAACTCGATGATGTTAAGGCAGCCCTTCGTGCAATCGGAGTTAAGGGAATTACCGTTTCTGAGGTATCGGGAGTTGGTCGCCAAGGTGGCCATGTCGAGGTATATCGCGGAGCTGAGTATCCAATCGATCTTCTCCAGAAGATTCGTTTTGAAATACTCGCCGACTCCAAAGATGTGCAACCGATAATCGATGCAATCGTTAAGAGCGCAGCAACTGGGCAGATTGGCGATGGCAAAATCTGGGTGACCGCGGTCGAAGAGGTAGTTCGAGTGCGCACCGGTGAGAGAGGTAGCGCGGCGATTTAGTACGCTCGCGCAGTGTTTGAGTCGCTCTCGGAGAGGTTCTCCTCTGCCTTTGCAACCCTACGGGGCAAGGGGAGAATCTCCGAGAGTGATATAGACGCAATCTGTGAAGAGATAAGACTTGCTTTACTAGATGGTGATGTTGCCCTAACTGTTGTAAATGGATTTGTTAAACGGATTAAGGAGAGATCACTAGCTGCTCTCCCTGAAATTCGAAAGAGCACCAATCAATCACAAGAAATCTATTCAATTGTTAATTCTGAACTAGTAGAAATCCTTGGCGGCCCAGCTCGAAGAATTAGATTCGCTAAGAATCCACCGACCGTAATAATGCTGGCCGGACTGCAAGGCTCCGGAAAGACAACTCTGGCTGGAAAACTCGCTCTATTTTTAAGAGAGCAGGGAAATACTCCGCTATTGGTCGCAGCCGATCTGCAACGCCCTAACGCAGTAACACAATTGAGCCTGCTCGCTGAATCAATCGGAGTGAAAGTTCACGCCCCGGAACCTGGAAATGGAATTGGCGATCCAATCGAAGTTGCAAAGAGTGGAATCGCCTTCGCAAAGTCGAATCTCTATAACACTGTGATAGTTGATACTGCAGGCCGCCTTGGCATTGATGAGGAATTGATGAGCCAGGCAAGAGATATCAAATCAGCGATAAATCCGAATGAGACTCTTTTCGTGGTCGACGCCATGATTGGCCAAGATGCCATTAGGACGGCGCAAGCATTTGAAGATGGAGTTGGATTTGATGCGGTAGTCCTTACGAAATTAGATGGCGATGCAAAAGGTGGCGCAGCGCTCTCGATTGCGGAAAGCACTAAGAAGGCGATTCTCTTTGCTTCATCAGGTGAAAAGTTAACTGACTTTGATTACTTCTATCCGGAAAGGATGGCTTCACGAATCCTTGGGCTAGGCGATATTGCTACTCTTGCAGAACAGGCGAAAAAAGCGATTGATGAAAGTTCTGCAAAGCGTCTCGAAGATAAATTCATTGCAGGTGAGGATTTCACTCTGGAGGATTTCCTAGAACAGCTTCAAGCCATGCGCAAGATGGGTTCAATGTCGAAATTACTTGAAATGCTCCCTGGTGCAAACAGTGCGGCTATGAGAAAACAAATCGATGCGGTAGATGATGATGAAATCATCAGAACTCAAGCGATTGTTCAATCGATGACTCCTTCGGAACGACGAGATCCAAAGATCTTGAATGGTTCAAGAAGGTTACGGATTGCCAAGGGAAGTGGCAGAACGGTGACCGAGGTGAATAAATTAATTGATCGGTTTAGCGCTGCTCAAAAGATGATGAAGCAGATGCGAAATGGTGGTGGATTTCCGGGATTCCCAGGAGGTATGCCCGGTGGAAGACCCGGCGGTGGAATGTCATTCGCAGGTGGTGGAAGGCAAGCCCAACGGAAGAAGAAGGCGAAAAAGAAGCGGCGTTAGGGGGAGTTCACCGATTGGGCGATTTTCTCCTCACATGGCAAGATTGGGACCCTGTTCAAGAGCCCTCTACCTCTTGACGGTACCTGTTAGAAAAGTTCGGTTGTCATCACCTTGGCATCCCACTCCTGGGATGAGGACCGTTCGAAGATATTAAGGAGCAAGCCCTAGTGGCCGTAAAAATTAGATTGGTGCGTCTCGGAAAGATCCGCACCCCGCATTTCCGTATTGTTGTTGCAGATTCGCGTAAAGCTAGAAACGGTCTAAAGATCGAGGAGATTGGTCGTTACTCACCAGCCTCCGAACCATCTCTGATTCAAGTTAACTCAGAGCGTGCGCAACATTGGTTGAAAAATGGCGCACAGCCAACCGAGGCAGTAGAGGCGCTATTGAAGATCACTGGCGATTGGCAGAAGTTCAAGGGAATTGCTGGTAGCGAAGGAACCCTTAAGAGCGTTCCAGTCCGACCAGATAAGCGCGTCGCTTATGAAGCGGCTGTTAAGGCTGCGATGAATGAGCCAAAGGATGGCGCAACCACAATGAAGAAGCGCGCCGCAGAAAAATTGGCTGCAAAGTCAGCGCCGGCGGAAGAGGCTCCTGCTGCACCAGCAGAGGTCGAAGCCCCAGTCGCTCAGGTAGAAGAGGCTGCACCTGCAGCCGAAGCTGCCACAGAAACACCAGCCGAATAATCACTAACTGAATTCGCAAGGAGCAAAAATGTTTGATGAGGCTCTCGAACACTTAGTTAAGGGCATCGTTGATAATCCTGAAGAGGTTGTCATTACCGAACGCGAGGGACGCCGGGGTACAACCCTTGAAGTCCGCGTTCATCCTGATGACATAGGTAAGGTAATTGGCAGGAATGGCCGCACTGCAAAAGCGCTGCGGACCGTAATCTCGGCTCTTGCTGGCCGAAGCGTTCGCGTCGATTTAATCGAGGCGGACGAAGCTCGCTAAGTTCCTTGGAACTCGTCGTAGCTCGAATTGGACGCGCTCACGGTATTCGTGGCGAAGTAACAATCGAACTGCGCACCGATAGCCCTGATGAGCGATTTGAAGTAGGAAGAAGTCTCAAGACCGATCCTGAACGCTTCTCGCCGCTCAAGATTGCCTCGATTAGAAATCACAACGGAACAATGCTTCTCTCATTCGAGGGGCGACCAGATCGAAATGCAGTTGAAGAATTGCGCAACGTGCTTTTGATTGCCGATGTGGATATTCCAACTCCAGATTCGCAGGACAACCAATTTCACGTCTCGTTACTGATTGGCTGCAAAGCCGTCACCGAGGAGGGTTTTGAGTTAGGAGAGGTTGTAGATATCTTGCAACTTCCAACCCAGGATACTCTCGTCGTGGATAGGAATGGTGAAGAAGTCCTTATTCCATTTGTGAAGAAGCATGTTCCAACAGTTGATGTAGCTAAGAAGATAATCGTTGTACGAGAGATAGAGGGATTGATTTGAAGATAACTGCCATCTCCATCTTTCCTGAATACTTTGCCCCGATAAAGCTTTCTTTGATTGGTAAAGCAATCGAGAACGATTTAATCGATTTTAAAGCAATTGACCTACGAGATTTCACTCATGACAATCACAAAACTGTTGATGACACCCCATACGGTGGTGGCGCCGGAATGGTGATGAAGCCCGAAGCCTGGGGCGAAGCTATCGATAATGCGCTCAACTCCTTTGAGGGGATCGTAGATTTAGTAATCCTCACACCCGCAGGAAGAACTTTTGATCAGGAACTTGCTGCAAAATTGTCAACTCGCGAAAATATTCTTTTCGCTTGCGGTCGCTATGAAGGTATAGATGCGCGCGTCGCAGACTTCTATCGTGGCCATCAAAGAGTGAGGTTGCATGAGATATCGATTGGAAACTATGTTTTAAATGGCGGCGAGGTTGCAGCCCTGGTAATAATTGAGGCAATCACGCGACTAATTCCTGGGGTAATTGGAAACCCCGATTCACTTGCCGAGGAGTCGCATAATGAGATTGGCGAAGTTGAATATCCGGTCTATACAAAACCATCAGAGTGGCGAGGATTAGAAGTTCCTGAAGTGCTCAAGTCTGGTAATCATGGCGAGATTGCGAATTGGCGTCGAAGAGAGGCGCAACTAAGGTCAAAAACCTTGAGAGAGAGCGATTAAGCGGGGAATAATCCCGACACGCCGGCTGTTGGGCAGGACATGCGCCCGGGCAATTAGGCATTATCCGCCCGTGGTTAGGACCTAACCGAGAAATGTCCTTTGAAAGGTGGTGAAGATCGATGGCAACCGATTATGACACGCCGCGAAAAACGGATGAAGAGCTCCATGAAGAATCGCTTGAAGAGTTAAAAGCAAAGCGAGCTGAAATTGCATCTGGACAGATCGATGTTGATGAGGAGGATCCGGAGAACGTCGAACTTCCCGGCGCCGATCTTTCCGGCGAAGAGTTAGCTGTTCGCGTCGTACCTCGTCAGGAAAATGAATTTACTTGCTCAAGATGTTTCCTCGTTCACCATCACACCCAACTTGCAAGAGGCGAGGGTGCGAAAGCAGTCTGCAAGGATTGCGCTTAAACGTTCTTTAAAGCTGCGCTAATTTTTTCTGGATGCCTCGTACTTACTAACCAATACGGCGTGGGATCGCGCCTGTCATTTAGATAGATTTTTGCGCCGCCCTTAACCCAGAACCTAATTGCAAGGAAGGCGCTTGGATTCAATCCTGCACCACGCTCATGCTTCATCGCCGCTTCGTCGAGGATCTCAACTTTCCCGATGAATTTACTTTCGATATTGGCCCGACCAACTTTCAAAAAATCCTGGTTAGCTTCGATTATCAATCGTGATTGATATCCAACGATGAGGATTGCAAGCAAGGTCAAAATAAGGGCAAAAAGAAGTTCAGCATCACTTAAAACAACGCCAACGGAAATGAGAATTGCTAGGCCCAGACTTATTGCAACCAACCAGACTCGAAATGGCCAGACAATGACTTCGCGCATATCAGGGTAATCTACTCACCATGTCGCGCCGATTGAGCATCGAGCCACCGGCTGGAGCAAAAGTTCCGCCACGGCATCCGCAGGCACCGGTTCCTGGAACCTTACTTGGCTCACATAATCAGGATTGTTTCGGTTGTGGCGCTTCTCATCCAACCGGTCTACATCTCACTGCATATGCATCAGAAGGTATGAGAATCACTGCCAAATTTACTGTTGGAGAACATCATCAGGGCGCCCCCGGACTTGCTCACGGTGGACTTCTTTCGTGCGCATTTGACGAAGCGTTGGGCAAATTGATGTGGTTGGTTAGAGCGCCAGCTGTGACTGGAAAACTGGAGACTTCATTTTTGATGCCAGTTCAAGTTGGAAAGACGCTCTTCATCACAGCTGAAATCATCGGCCAAGAAGGAAGAAAGATTTATTGTCGAGCCGAAGGCAAGATTGGAAGCGAAGACGGGCCAATTGCTGTAGAAGCTGCGGCAATCTTTATTACCGTACCGCTTGAACATTTCATTGAGAATGCACCTGAGAGTTACCGCGCTAGCCTCTTTGGATCAGCCGCGCCAGAACTTGAGATCAATCCGTGAGAGTCCTAATCACAAGACTTGATCAAGATCTACCGCTTCCCACTTACGCAAAACCAGGTGATGCTGGAGCAGATCTCTATTCTCGAATTGATATTGAGCTAGCGCCAGGAGAACGAGCGCTAGTTCCAACTGGGATTGCAATCGCACTTGAACCCGGATACGTCGCGCTGGTGCATCCACGCTCAGGGCGCGCAGCCAAGGAAGGCTTAGGAATGGTGAATGCGCCCGGGACCATCGATGCTGGATATAGGGGAGAGTTGCAAGTAATTCTCGTAAATCATGACCGGGATAAGAAGATTGCGATAAAGCGTGGCGAGCGAATTGCTCAACTTGTAATCCAGCCCGTCGTGCGCGCTGAATTGATTGAGGTTGAGAGCCTTCCAGGGACTACGAGAGGTGAGGGTGGATTTGGATCCACCGGAAAATCATGAGCCAGGAAGAAGATAAAGCCAAGATTCTCGCTGCATTCGGGGGAACAAAAGGTTTGATTGATTCCGGAGCCCCGGCGTTAATCTTTCTAGTTGCATTTAATTTCACAAAAGAAGTTCGGGATTCAGCTACCTTCGCGCTTGCATTCTCACTTGTCGTAACTTTGATTCGATTAGTTAAGCGCGACACTATTCAGCATGCAATCTCTGGCGTAATCGGAGTTGCGTTCTGTGCCTGGTTATCAAATAGAAGTGGAAAAGCTGAGGACTTCTATCTCCCCGGATTATGGACTAACGCAATCTATGGAGCGGCTTACGCACTCTCTGCGATACTTCGCTGGCCGGTCGTTGGTTTAGTTCTCGGTCCGCTACTTGGTGAGAATTTGAAGTGGCGCAAAGATCCGATTCGAAGATCTGTTTATGTTCGAGCAACTTGGATCTGGGTGGGGCTTTTTGCGGCGCGGCTAGTTGTTCAATATCCGCTCTATCTCGCGGGAAATGTGAACGCATTAGGAACGGCGCGATTAATTATGGGATTTCCGATGTTCTTTCTCGCTGCTTGGTTGACTTGGCAGGTTGTAAAAAGTGGGCCAAAGTTACGAGAGGACTTACGTCCTACCTCTTAACTTGCGATGAAGCAGCCTTTTATCTGCTCTTCGGCCTCCGCTGATGCCACAAATATCAATTCATCGCCTGCGCTAAATACATCATGCTGTGACGGAGAGATTACGTGCCCATCACGGATGATTGCAGCCAAAGAAGCGTCTTTAGGAAGTTGAATCTCTGAGACTGACTTTCCAATACAGATTGAGTTATCAGGAAGGGTAATCTCAACAAGATTTGCCTCACCAGATTTGATTGAGAAGAGGCGAACTACATCACCGACGCTGACAGCCTCCTCTACAAGTGCTGCGATGATGCGAGGAGTGGATACTGCGACATCTACGCCCCATGATGAATCAAAGAGCCATTCATTTTTGGGATGATTGACACGAGCAACAACTCTTGGAACGCCGTACTCGGTCTTTGCAAGTAGTGAAGCTACAAGATTTACCTTGTCATCACCCGTGGCTGCAACCATGACTTGGCACTGATTAAGGTGTGCTTTATCTAGGGTCGCAATCTCGCAAGCATCAGCGAGTAACCACTCTGCATTAGGCACGCTATCCATCTTTAGCGCCTTTGGATTCTTATCAATAAGGAGTACCTGATGGCCATTGGCGATCAATTCGCGGGCGATTGCGCGGCCAGCATTACCGGCTCCAGCTATCGCAATCTTCATTTCTTCTCCTCCGGCGGTTGAGAGAGAGCGGTGACAACCTGAGCGACATCAGAATCTGAGATTAGAACATGCAGAACATCGCCCTCTTGAAGGACAACATGCTCATCTGGGATTAGTCCTTCGCCTAGTCGAGTAATGAAAGCCACGCGAGCCTTCGTCAATTCCTGAATTGCAATTACCGGGTAGCCAAACCAATCTCTATGTATGTGAATCTCTGCAAGTTGAACTTTGCCGGAAGGATCTTGCCATTCAGATTTCGCACCCGAAGGAAGAATCCTGCGCATGATCTGATCGGTAGTCCATAAAACTGTTGCAACTGTCGGTATTCCAAGGCGCTGATAAATCTCAGCGCGACCAGGGTCATAAATGCGAGCAACTACGTTTTTTACACCATAAGTCTCACGCGCAACGCGCGCCGCAAGAATATTTGAATTATCCCCATTAGAAACTGCTGCAAATGCATCCGCTCGCTCGATTCCAGCTTCAATGAGAGTGTCACGATCAAAACCTATGCCGGCGACCGTTAGGCCATTGAAATCTGCACCTAGGCGGCGAAATGCTTCGCGATCCTGGTCAATCACCGCTACGGAGTGGCCTTGAGCTTGAAAATCCTTTGCCAAAGTTGAACCGACTCGGCCACAACCCATAATCACGATGTGCACAGAGGGTGAATTTACACCTTTAGGCTTAGGTAAGAGTAATCCCCACGCGAAAATGAGGTGTTTTATGAATATTGGCGATGAAGTAGTTGTCGATATTTCAGGGATCGCTCATGGCGGACATTGCGTCGCTCGTTTCGAAGGACGAGTAATTTTTGTGCGACATTCAATACCAGGTGAGAAAGTGCGCGTACGAATTACGGAAATTTCAAAGAGTTTTGCACGCGGAGATTGCGTAGAAGTAATTTCTGCCTCGCCTGATCGAGTAACTCCACCATGCAAGCTCGCCCATCCAGGAGGATGTGGCGGCTGCGACTTCCAACATATTTCTCTTCAAGCGCAGCGGAAGTTAAAGAGCGAAATTATCAAGGAGCAATTCACACGTTTAGCAAAGATGACAGTAGAAGTTGAGGTAAAAGAGGTAAAGCCGACCGTTGGATGGCGTTCTCGAATGGAGTTCACAGTCTCGCCTCAAGGTAAATTGGCAATGTATGAAGCGCGGCGAAATAATTTGATTGAGATTGAGGATTGCAAGATTGCCCATGAAAAAATTGAGATTGACTCGATTAATTCACGCAATCTTCCCATCGGAAAAAAGGTAGACGTTGCGGTCGGAAGTGATGGGGAAGTTATTACCGCTATCGAAGGGCGAGATAATTTTGCACTTATTACAGAAGAGGTGAACGGCTTTACTTTCTCAATCTCGCCCGAGAGCTTTTGGCAGAGTCATGTCCAGGCGCCGAAGACTTTGCTAGAAGCAGTCATATCAATGGCAGATTTGCGTTCTGGCGATCACTTTTATGACCTTTATTCCGGTGTCGGGCTATTCGCCAGCGGGGCCTTGGAATTAGTAGGGGTAACAGGTCGGATTACCATGATTGAAGAGGCCGGCAGTTCGGTAACAGATGCACGTCGCAATTTTGCTCAATATGAAATTGTTGAAGTAATCGAGGGAAAGGTAGATCGAGAGTTGGCCCGGTTTGCTCGGGCCGACGTAGTAGTCCTGGATCCACCGCGAGCCGGCGCAGGGGAAAGAGTAATTAAATCGATAACTGCATTAGATCCACGCACCGTTGTATATGTCGCGTGTGATCCTGCGGCACTTGCTCGAGACGCGGCGATATTGCAGGGGCGTGGATATGAATTAGACGCGATTAGAGCCTTTGACTTGTTTCCGATGACCCAACATATCGAAAGTGTGGCGCGCTTCATTAGATCCAAGTAGTTCTATAGGGTTCCGCTCGGCCTTGATAAATATGGCGATCGCTAGGCCAAGTTAGGATTCGGTTCATGAGCAAGAACTCCTTTGGGGCAAAGAGATCACTTGAAGTATCCGGCAAGAGTTATCAAATATTCGACATCACTGGGCTAGAAGGAGCGGCGACTTTACCTTTTTCACTCAAGATTCTTCTTGAAAATCTTCTTAGGACCGAAGATGGCGCCAACATAACCTCAACTCAAATTAAAGCGCTCGCAAACTGGAATCCAGACTCGCAACCTGATACTGAAATTCAATTCACTCCTGCTCGAGTGATCATGCAAGATTTCACTGGCGTTCCATGTATCGTTGATTTAGCCACAATGCGCGAGGCAATTACTGCGCTTGGTGGCGACCCAGCTCGAGTAAATCCTTTGGCTCCGGCCGAATTGGTGATTGATCACTCTGTGATTGCAGATAAGTATGGAACAGCTTCATCGTTTGAAGAGAATGTAGATATTGAGTACGAACGAAATACCGAGAGATATAGATTCTTAAGGTGGGGCCAGACCGCTTTTGATGAATTCAAAGTCGTTCCTCCTGGAACTGGAATTGTCCACCAGGTAAATATCGAGTACCTCGCGCGAGTAGTTATGGTTCGCGAAGTAGGCGGCGAAAACCACGCTTACCCAGACACAGTAGTCGGAACAGATTCTCATACGACCATGGTCAACGGACTTGGAGTACTTGGCTGGGGCGTTGGTGGAATCGAGGCTGAGGCTGCCCTCCTTGGTCAACCGGTCTCTATGTTGATTCCTAGAGTTGTTGGCTTCAAATTAAGCGGCAATCTTCCCGTCGGAACTACAGCCACCGATCTAGTACTAACAATCACCGAGATGCTCCGTAAGCATGGAGTAGTTGGAAAGTTTGTCGAATTTTATGGACCGGGAGTCAGCGCACTTCCAATGGCAAATAGAGCGACGATTGGAAATATGTCGCCTGAATACGGGTCGACCGTCGCAATCTTCCCAATCGATGAAGAGACGCTTAAGTATCTAGAACTAACCGGTCGCAGCAAGGAACAACGTGATCTAGTTGAGAAGTATGCCAAGGCGCAGGGAATCTGGCATGATCCAAACGCATCTCCAAGATACTCCGAGCACCTTGAATTGAATCTTGCAACAGTCGTGCCTTCGATTGCTGGACCAAAGCGTCCGCAAGATCGCGTTGCGCTAAGTGATGCGAAGTCTTCATTTGCGAAATCGTTGCCGGGATACTTGAGTGAAAAAAGTTCCAAGTCCCCAGTCTCAGTAGCCGTTAATAATCGCGATGGGGCTGTAAGTAACGGTGCGGTAGTAATTGCATCCATTACCTCTTGTACGAACACTTCGAATCCAAGCGTGATGATTGGCGCTGGATTACTCGCGAAGAAGGCAGTAGAGAGAGGACTACAAAGTAAACCGTGGGTAAAGACAACACTTGCACCTGGTTCGAAAGTCGTGACAAATTATTATGAGAAGTCGGGCCTTACCCCATTTCTTGAGAGATTAGGTTTTAACTTGGTGGGATATGGCTGTGTAACCTGTATCGGAAACTCGGGTCCTCTTCCTATCGAAGTAAGTAAGGCAGTAAATGAGAATGATTTAGCCGTAGCTGCCGTTTTATCGGGTAACCGAAATTTTGAAGGCCGAATAAGCCCAGATGTAAAGATGAATTACCTCGCCTCACCACCATTGGTTGTTGCCTACGCGTTAGCGGGAACTATGGATCATGATTTTGAGCGGGATCCTCTAGGTAAAGACATCTCTGGTAAAGATGTGTTTCTTCGAGATATCTGGCCATCGCCACAAGAGATTCAATCTGTCATTGATAGCGTTATTTCATCTGAAATGTTTAAAAAAGATTACGCGAGCGTCTTTCAAGGCGATCATCGTTGGACTTCTCTCGATACTCCAACTGGCAAAGTCTTTGAATGGGATAAGAGTTCAACCTATGTGCGTAAGCCGCCATATTTTGAAGGAATGCCGCGAAATCCAAATCCAGTTACTGATATTTCTGGCGCCCGAGTTCTCGCTAAATTGGGAGATTCAGTCACAACGGATCACATCTCACCTGCAGGCTCAATAAAGCCTGATTCTCCGGCTGGAAAATACTTGCAAGAACATGGAGTAGCGAAGGCAGATTTCAACTCTTATGGCTCCCGTCGTGGAAATCACGAAGTGATGATTCGCGGAACATTTGCAAATATTCGCTTGAAGAATTTGCTCCTAGATGGAGTCGAAGGTGGTTATACGAAGAACTTTTTAGCCGGTGGCGAACAGACCACTATCTATGAAGCATCAGTTGCCTACCAAGCAGCTGGTATTCCACTTGTCATCTTGGCCGGTAAGGAATATGGATCTGGTTCATCACGAGATTGGGCAGCAAAAGGAACAGCGCTTCTTGGCGTGCGCGCCGTAATTGCAGAATCGTTCGAGAGAATCCATCGTTCAAATTTGATTGGAATGGGCGTATTGCCACTCCAATTCCAAGATGGAGAATCAAGTGAGAGCCTTGGACTTCGTGGCGATGAGACCTTTGAGATTTCGGGAATAACGGAGCTCAATAATGGAAAAATCCCATCAAATGTAAAAGTTAAAGCAGGGGAGAAGTCCTTCACCGCCAAAGTTCGTATCGATACCCCAGGTGAGGCTGATTACTATCGCCACGGCGGGATTATGCAATACGTTCTACGCTCCTTGCTCACTTAGAGAGATTGGCGCTTAGTAGTTACCATTAATCCCATGAAGTTCCTCCCTCGTCTGAAGTCACCGTCAGACCTCTCTCGTATGAGCGAGGAGGAACTCGTCGAACTCTCATCTGAGATTAGAAGTTTCTTAATTGATAAAGTCTCAAAGTCAGGTGGACATCTCGGACCAAATCTTGGAATCGTGGAGCTAACCATTGCTATTCACCGGGTCTTCCAATCTCCGCATGATGTAGTCATATTTGATACTGGTCACCAGTCTTATGTTCACAAGATCCTGACCGGTAGAGCAGATGGATTTGAGAAGTTAAGACAACGGGGTGGAGTATCTGGTTATCCGAATCGCTCTGAGAGCGAGCATGATGTAGTCGAGAACTCGCATGCCTCAACTTCGCTTTCCTGGGCTGATGGTGTTGCCCGAGCTTTTAGTGTTCAAGGAATAGTTGATAGAACTGTGGTTGCTGTTGTTGGCGATGGCGCGCTAACCGGCGGAATGGCCTGGGAAGCGCTAAACAACATAGCCGCATCCAAGAACCTAAGGCTTGTGATTGTCGTAAATGATAATGAACGTTCATATTCACCAACTATTGGTGGAGTTGCCACTTATCTCTCAACGCTTAGGGCGACCAAGGGATATGAGAAATTTCTAGATTGGGGTAAGGGCGTACTTGAGCGCACTCCCGTTGTGGGGCACTCAATTTATGAAACTTTGCACGGGATGAAGAAGGGTCTTAAAGATATCGTCGCGCCACAAGGAATGTTTGAAGATCTCGGTCTTAAGTATTTAGGTCCAATCGATGGCCACGACATTTCAGCACTTGAGAAAACTTTGCTCCAAGCTAAGAAGTTCGAGGGCCCGGTCTTGGTTCATGCAATTACTGAGAAAGGGCGTGGTCATGCTCCGGCGATCAATGATGAAGCCGAGAAATTCCATGCCGTTGGAGTGGTCGACCCAGAAACCGGTGAGCCACTTGCAAAGGCAGGAAAAACTTGGACTCAAGAATTCTCTGATGCTCTGGTCGAATTAGGTGGGGAACGCGAAGATATTGTTGCACTTACCGCAGCGATGCTGGGCCCGACTGGTTTAGATAAGTTCCAAGAGAAGTTTCCAGATCGTACTTTCGATGTTGGAATTGCCGAACAACATGCGACAACATCTGCAGCAGGCATGGCATTTGCTGGTCTTCATCCCGTTGTCGCCGTTTACTCCACTTTCTTGAATCGAGCGTTTGATCAACTGCTTCTCGATGTTGCATTGCATAAAGCTGGAGTCACTTTTGTATTGGATCGCGCGGGTGTAACTGGCGATGATGGACCTTCACACCATGGAATCTGGGATCTTGCACTTACCGGAATTGTGCCGACACTTAGCGTTGCTGCGCCACGTGACGGCGTAAGGCTCCGTGAGTTATTAAAAGAAGCTCTTGCCATTGAAGATGCGCCCACTTTGATTCGTTTTCCTAAGGGCGCACTTAGTGCAGAGTTGCCGGCATTTGAACGGCGTGAGGGTATAGACATTCTCTATCGAGGCGAGAGCCCAGATATCTTGGTGATTGCCGTTGGTGCGATGGCGCAACTCGCAGTTGATTCAGCCGCACAGGCTTACCGCGAAGGCGTTGGCGTGACTGTGATTGATCCAAGATGGGTACGCCCACTACCTGTCAACGCCCTTGCACGAATGGCCGAGCGTTATTCACGAATAGTTGTAATTGAAGATGGTGTGCGAAGCGGTGGAATTGCAAGTTCGCTTTCGGATGCCTTCCGCGATCTCAATATGTTCACACCAATCCATTCCATTGGTGTTCCACTCGAATTTATTGAGCACTCGAAGCGAAATCAGATCCTCGAAGATCTTGGTATAACGGCCCAAGCTGTTGCTCGCCAACTAGTGAGTTGGTTTTCTGGCAGCGTTACGCAGGTAGCGACGCAACTCCAGGTGGATGGAAGCGTTGACCGCAAACAGCCTCGCTAATTCCTTCACGATCCAAGTAAGGCAATATTCCGCCGAGATGCATCGGCCAGCCAGCTCCCATCAACATACATAGATCAATCTCAGCTGCAGTTGCGACAACTCCTTCATCTAGCATCATCCGCGCTTCTTCCGCAAGCGCTTTTAGAGCGCGCTCTCTAACCTGAACTGCAGTCGAGGGGGTTGTTCCTTTCTCAACTAGCGCAAGCGCTTCCTGGTTTGGGGCGAGCTTGCCAGAGTCATCTTTAACGTAGAAGGACTTCACGCCTTTTTCTACCAACCTGGAAACCGTCGGAGAAACTTTGTAACGTGGACCAAGATTCGCATTGAGGGTTTTGGATACATGCAGTGCAACGCCTGGACCTACGAGTCCAAATAATTCAAGTGGTGACATCGGAAAGCCAAGTGGACGAAGCGCGCTATCAGCAACATCGTAAGGAGTTCCCTCATCTATCGCATCAGTTACTTCACCCATAAAGCGAGTAAGAAGTCGGTTTACAACAAAGCCCGGAGCATCTTTACAGATAATCATGGTTTTCTTAAGTTCTTTGCCAACGCTTATTGCGGTTGCAGTTGTAGCGTCATCAGTCTTGCTAGTTCGCGCTACCTCAAGAAGTGGCATGACAGCGACTGGATTGAAGAAATGGAATCCGACTACGCGCTCGGGGTGTGAGAGACCCTCACCCATCTTTTCGACCGATAACGAGGAGGTATTTGTAGCAAGGACGCATTCAGGGGAGATAATCGACTCTAGCTCTTTGAATAGTTTCTGCTTTATAGATAACTCTTCAAATACTGCCTCAATAATGAAGTCTGCTCCAGCAAAGACTGTTTGATTTGTAGATCCACTTACAAGACTTTTTAGTCGAGCAGCGCCCTCTTGATTGAGACGTTTCTTCTCAACCAACTTATCAATCTCGCTATGAATCCAAGCGATTCCCTTATCGACGCGAGTTTGATCAAGATCAGTCATAACGACTGGAACTTTCAAATTGCGCATAATTAGTAGCGCTAGTTGGGAGGCCATCAAGCCTGCGCCCACCACTCCAACTTTGCTCACTTTACGAGCTAAAGCAGGTTTCGGTGCACCTTCTACCTTCTTCCGTTTCTTTTGGATTAGGTTAAATGCATACAGAGATGAGCGAAGTGGGTCCGACATAACAAGGTCGGCAAGCACTGCATCCTCAGCATCAAAGCCCTGATCCAGAGTATTGGTTTTCGCCGCAACGATAAGTTCGAGTGCGCGAAGTGGGGCCGCGACCTCCGCGCCACCATACTTCTTCGCAACCGCAGCTTTGCCCGTAGCTATTGCCCGATCCCAAGCAGCTTCATCCTTGGAGTGATCGACTCGCTCAATCTTCTTCTTTCCACTCAAAATATCAGCAGCAAAGCCACAGGATTTCTCGAGGAAATCAGCGGGCTCGAATACGGCGTCAAAGACACCAAGGGCAAGCGCCTCTTTGGATTTCATCATGGTGTTGTTATTGAGAGCGTTAAGAATTATTACTTGAACTGCTTTTTCTGGGCCAATTAGTTTTGGCAGAATCGTTGCACCGCCCCAACCCGGAACAATTCCAAGGAAACATTCGGGCAAGGCGGTGAATGCAGTTGATGCCAAGGTTCGATAGGTGCAATGCAATCCAATCTCAAGTCCACCGCCTAGGGCAAGTCCATTTGTAAAAGAAAATGTAGGTTTCTTTCCCCTTCCTAACCGCTTAAACAAGTCATGACCGAATTTGCCCATTGCGATTGCTTGGGATTTATCTTTGAGAAATGGAAGTGCCGATAGATCTGCACCTGCTGCAAAGATAAATGGTTTACCTGTAATCGCGATTGCAGCTGAAGAACTATTTTCAGCTGCAGTCAAGGCATCAGCTAACTCTCGTAGCGATTGCGGACCGAGCGTATTTGGCCGGTTGTAGTCCAAACCATTATCCAGAGTTATTAGCGAAAGAGTGCCCTTGAAACCGAAAGGTGCTAGATCAACTTCACGAAGGAGTGACTTTGTTACAACCTCTTGCGGCGCGCCCTCTGGTGCGGTGAACTCGACCATTCTCTAGGCCTTTCCATAGTCTTTATGATGCGGGTTTTCCCAAATTACAGTTCCGCCCATTCCAAGGCCGATGCACATAGTTGTTATTCCATAACGAACTTCAGGGCGCTCTTTGAAGGCTTCAGCCAAATTAAGAATTAGGCGGACCCCAGATGAAGCGAGTGGGTGACCAACCGCAATTGCTCCACCATAAATATTCACGCGTGGATCGTCATCCTTGATTCCAAAGTGATCTAGGAAGGAGAGAACTTGGATCGAGAAAGCCTCATTGATTTCAAATAGTCCAATATCTTCGATATCTAGCCCAGCGAGCTTTAGCGCTTTTAATGTTGAGGGGACTGGACCGTAACCCATTATTTCTGGTTCAACGCCAGCAAATGCGAAGGTAACAAGTCGAGCCTTGGGAGCCAATCCCAATTCTTTAGCTTTGCTCTCACTAGCAAGAAGTGCTGCAGTTGCACCATCGTTTAGACCTGCAGCATTACCTGCAGTAACTCTTCCTGATGGACGGAATGGAGTTTTCAAAGCGGCAAGCGCCTCTAGCGTTGTGCTTGGACGTGGTGGTTCATCAACTGTTGCTACGCCCCAACCTTGTTCTGCGCTTCGAACTGCAACGGGAATCAAATTTGGTTGAATCTTTCCGGCTGCGTAAGCGGCTGCGGTCTTCTGTTGTGAAGCCAATGCATATCTATCTGCACGCTCTTTGGTGAGATGCGGAAACTTGTCATGCAACCGCTCTGCGGTATTGCCCATTGAGAGCGCATCAGTATCAACGATCTTCTCAGCGAGATATCTTGGGTTGGGATCCATCCCTTCGCCCATCGGATGGTTGCCCATATGTTCCACTCCACCTGCAATTGCTAGGTGATATGCGCCCATATTTATCGCGCCTGCAATTGTTGTCACGGATGTAAGCGCTCCAGCACACCAACGATCGACTGAATATCCCGGCACAGTATTTGGAAGACCAGAAAGGATTGCAGTTGATCGCCCGATATTCATACCTTGATCGCCAAATTGTGTTGCAGCAGCTATGGCAACGTCATCGATCTCGGATGGTTTTACTTGGGGATTGCGCTCGAGTAGCCCGCGAATTGCGCGCACCATGATGTCATCGGCGCGCGTTCCCGCGTAGAGACTTCCAGCTTTGCCAAAAGGCGTTCGGACGGCGTCTACTAAAACAACGTTTGTCTTGGTGGAGGCTGATTTCATGCGGCAACCCTACTCGCCAGTAGGAATTTGCGACACCCAGCGAATCGGGCCAACGTGCTCTAAGAAGACTGACTTCCCGACTTCGAATTTGAGCGGGCCGGTAACTCTTACCTTTAATTCCTTAGTCACTCCGGGAAGACCTAGCTCCAAGACGGCATCGTGGCCGTAATAGTGAATCTGGGTGATTGTTGCTCGAGTGAACTTCGAGGACCCTCGAGCCTTTGAATCCACTACTCGAATCTCTTCCGGCCTTACCAAGAGGAAGCCGCTCTCGCTCTTTCCAACGAGTTTTCTAGTTCGCGGGTGGAGGGGGGAGATTAAGTGTTTACTAGCAACTCGTATTGCCGGCAGCTCCAGGATATCTCCGGTGCTCTCTGCGATTTGGGCAGAGATTGGATGCATATAGACATCTTCGGGTGAACCAGATTGCACGACTCGGCCCTCACGCATCAATGCAATCAAATCCGCTGAGACGAGCGCATCTTCTCGATCGTGGGTGACCATTAGGGAAGTGGTCTTTGTCTTTTTCAGTAAGGAAACCACTTCACTACTTACTTCTGCGCGTAGGGCGTAGTCAAGATTCGAGAAAGGTTCATCGAGTAGAACAATCGCAGGCTTTGTCGCAAGTGCGCGGGCAAGTGCAACGCGAGTTTGTTGTCCGCCACTTAGCTGGTGTGGCTTTCTCCGATTGAATCCAGCCAATCCAACTAGCTCCAACATCTCTTCAATAACTGAGGCGCGCACTTCACGTTTCATACTTTTTGCAAGTGCGAAACCAACATTCTCCTCAACGCTAAGGTGGGGAAAGAGTCCTCCCTCTTGCGGTAGGTAACCAATATTGCGCTTATGAGGCGGCAAAACTAGTGATGAGACGCTAACTAGTTGCTTGCCAAAACGAATAGCACCTGATGACGGTCGAACGAGACCTGCAATTGTACGAAGTAGCGTTGTCTTTCCACATCCTGATGGTCCAAGGAGCGCTGCAAATGAACCTGATGGAACTGTGAGATTGAGGCCGGTTAGAACTTCCTTCTCACCTAAGTGCACACCAAGATCTTTGATCTCAAGGTTTGTCATCAGATTTCATCCCCTTGGATATCTCGGCTACTTTGCTTATCGGGACGACTAATTAGAAAAGTTGGAATAGCAGCAATTATCACCAGCGCAAGGGCATACGGAGCTGCCTCGCTGAAGCGGAAAATTGCTGTGTTATTCCACATCTCAGTAGCCAGGGTTTCAAATCCCGTTGGCCGCAACATCAATGTTGCGGGCAATTCCTTCATCGCTGAAAGAAGAACAAGAAGCGTCCCAGTCAGAACACCAGGAGCAGCCAAGGGCATTGTGACACGATAGAAAATTCGAGTCCGTGTTTGGCCCAAAGTAGCGGCGATCTCGGTGAGATTCTCAGGCACTCGAGATAAAGAAGTTCTAATGGCGCCGACTGAACGCGCTAGGAAGAGGATTGCGTATGCCAACCCGAGTAGTGCAACTGTTTGGTAGAGAAGTGGAAAGTCTGAACCGAAAGCAACTAGGGCAAGTCCCATAACTACTCCCGGCAATGCATTTACGAGCAGAACGCCTCGTTCGGCAACTTTGCCAAGGAGGTGGGCTCGTAGCGCAAGTAATGCGACTGGCGTAGCAAGAAGCAGTGCGATGAACGCCCCAATCGATGCCACCATTATCGTTGAGACTGCAGCCTGGCCAAGTTCTGGAAAATCAATTGGTTTGGGCCGGGCGAAGAATCTAAATAGGAGAACGCTTAGTGGCAAAACTAGAGCATTGAAAATGTAGATGGAGAGCAGGGCAAGAGCAGGAATGCGTACATTGACTGAGGTGATTTGCGTCGGCCGCTTAGTTATCGTGACTGAACTTTGAAATACCGGAGATCGCCGGCGTGATGAAACTTCAAGGTATATGACAAATCCAGATATCGCGACCAGCATAAGAGCCAGCACTGCTGCACTACTTCTATCGAAGCTTCCTTGGTAGGTATTCTGGATTGTTCGAGTGAATGTATCGACTCCGAGAAGTGAAACAGCACCAAAGTCGCTTAAGACATAAAGTGAAACGAGAAGGGCTCCAGCCGCTAGAGCATTTCGCATCTGCGGAAGCGTTACTCGCAGGAATATTTGCAATTGATTTAGACCAAGAGTTTGAGCGACATCGATTTGAGATGAGTCGACTCGGCGCAACGATGCGAGCGCTGCGAGTGTCACATACGGCGTCGTCGAAAGCGTCAAGACGATTACGGCGGCAAAGAATCCAGATGGTAGGACTCCAAGTGATAACCAACAATACGTAAAGACATAACTTGGGATTGCGATTGGAAGAATCACCAATGCGCGTTGCAAGTTCTCCCTTGGAATGAGGACGCTATGCAAAGTCCAAGCCAACGCAGAGCCTAAGCAGGTAGCAAGTATCGCAACCAGGGCGACCAATGAAAGCGTCGTAAAGAAAACCTCAAGAGTCTTTGCGCGAAACACGATAATGCGCAGGGATGCCAAATCACCTTGCAAAGCACGCCTAATCAAATAAAAGAGTGGGAGAGCAACGAAGCAGAGGGAGATCAGGGCAGAGCCGATAAGAATCGGCGAGGTCCGCGGGGCAGAAAATGATCCCGCACTTCGCTCCCTCACGGCTGCGATATCCATCCTTTATTTGCCCTAGTTAGAGCAGTCCGACCTTTATCAAGAGTTTCTGAGTGCGTTTGAGATCAGCCAATTCAGCTAGTGGAATATTGGGAGCTTGGATCTCAGAGAGAGGAATCAAGCCCGCGGGCTTTAGGTTTTCATCTACAACGGAGTACTCACGAACTTTCTCTACAAAAAATCTCTGTGCGGTATCCGATAGAAGAAAATCAATTAGTTTCTTGCCGGACTGAGGATTGCCGCTTGTTTTTAATATCCCTAACCCCGAAGCATTTATTAGGTTTCCTACATCACCTGAGGTGAAAAAGGAGTTCTTGACATCGATATCTCGACCAAGTTCTTCGGCGACTTCGTAGATGTAATAGTGATTCACTAAGCCGGCATCAATCTCGCCCGCATCAATCGCTTCGACAATAAGGCTGTTCTTCTCAAAGTATTTAGGCGTATTCGCAACTATGGAACGTAACCACTTCTCGGTCTCCGCTTCACCGCGTGTTTGAATCATCGCAGTTACGAACGCTTGAAAAGATGCATTTGTCGGAGCAATCCCAAGGCGGCCCTTCCATTCAGGTCTAGTCAGATCATCTATGGTCTTAGGAAGTGTTCTGACTCGAGTAGGGGAATAGGCAAATATCCGCACTCGTCCGGTTAACCCCACCCAATCATTCGCCCGCGAACGGAAATATTCGCCTACCTTGTTCAAGGTCGTTTCGTCGAGAGTTGCTAGCAATCCCTCGGCAGATACGGCGCCGAGTGCCCCTGCATCTTGGGAGATAAAAATGTCAGCCGGGGAGTTCTCTCCCTCTTCCAATATTTGAGCTGCCAACGATGCGGAGTCGCCATATCTAATGTCGAGCTTGATGCCAGTTTCACTTGTGAAGTCTTGAAAAAGCGTTCCCATGTATTCCTCGGCCCGGCCGGAATAGATCACCAGGGACTCACCATCGCTACTCGGGTTGGAACAAGCCGCGAGGGAGGCTGTGAGGCTGAGTGCAGAAATGAGTGCGAGGGCGCGTTTGAGCATGAGGAGACCTTAATTCCGAAGGGGGTATTTACGCAACATTTATGTTGCGTAAATCAACTCACACCTCGGCTGGTGTCGGTAATGGGGCAGGAGGCGGCTCACTTTCGCAACGAGCTTTTGCGATCTCATCAAAGGTAAGTTCTATCTGCCATTCACGAGCTCCTAATTTGGCAAGTTCCTCTCTAACTTCAAGTCTCGAATCAGTTGAGTATGGGACAACTCTCTCGCGACCTTCATTGAAGAGCACTTTGCGGACCTGCTCAGGAGAAATGAGATTCTCAACGGGAATTCGAAGTTGATTTGATTTCTCGGTAAGTAGCAAGCGCGCGTGTTGCAAGTGAGCGTATGCGATTGGAAACTTGTCGCGCCAAACCCTAGGTGGCGGAATCGATTCCCCTCGCGCACGCATCTCAGGCCAGTGACTTTCTTGGATTTCATATGCACCACTAAGGACTTTCCACCAACGATTTAAATGTGATTTCTGTATCTCGTTCCTTATTTTCTCCTTCATTATGGGCAACTTTAAAAAGTCATCTAGAGACTTAGGTTTTTGACGTGCCAATTCGATTATCACCGCATCTGAAAGTAAGCGTCCTGGTGCTAAATCAATCTCTTGCGCGAGTTGGTCCCTTGCATTCCAAAGCTCTCGTATTATCGCAAGATCGAATCGAGATTTAATTTGGTGCATCCCTGAAGTCCGCCGCCACGGATCTTTCTTAATTTTAGGTGCACTCAACTTTAATGAGGCAGAAAACTCCTCTCGGGCCCACTCCAATTTTCCACTTTCAACTAAGAGCGCCTCGACTTTATCTCTAATATCGAGGAGAACTTCCACATCTAGCGCTGCATAATCGAGCCATTCGGGTCTAAGCGGGCGATGCGACCAATCTACTGCACTATGTTCTTTCGCGATTTGAACTTGTAACAGGCTTTCGCATAAAGATGCAAGACCTACTCGCTCACATCCTGCAATTCTCGCCCCTAATTCAGTATCAAAGAGGGTTTTCGGTTCTAGGCCAAAATCTCGTAGACAATCTAGGTCCTGGCTACTTGCATGTATGACTGATTCACTAGTTGAGAGCAGACTGTTCAACTCTTTGATTTCTGGCGCTCCGGAAAGTGGGATGGGGTCGAGTAAGTGCAAACCACCGCCACGCCTATACAACTGAATCAGATAGGCCCGCGCGCTGTACCGAAAACCGCTGGCTCGCTCGGCATCTATTGCAATCGGACCATAACCAGAGGCCAAATTCTTGATTGCTTCCGAGAGGTGTAACCCGCTCTCGATTACCGAGGGGGTTCCACCCGCCGGAGCGCTAAGTATCTCCATCAATCAGCGTCGCGACTTTAGCGAACTGACTCCTTCTGCAATTGGGGTCAATCCAGAAACGGTTTCGATCATCCGGATCCAAGCATGAATATGATCGATTAGTTTTGCAGAATCAGTTGGAGTCCAAGAAGCGCGTATCTCTACCTCCGATGATTGTTCAGTCTCTGCTAGTTGTCCATATGAAGCGCTGGCGACTCTTGTGACGGTACCACTCGAAGCTAAATAGTCAGCTCCGATTTGGTTTAATGATTCTCCAACCCAAGACCAGGCGACATCGGTCAATAGCGGATCTGATTGCAGATCCTCTTCAATCGCGGAGCGAACAAAAGTTACCGCGCGAAATCTTCCGGACCAGGCTTCTTGGCCAGCAGGATCATGGAGCATTACAAATCTACCGGTCGCTACATCATCTCCAAATACTTGGACATCTACAGAAAATGCAACGGCATGTGGAGCTAATCTTTGCGGAGCTGGAACTTCTTCAAAATCGATTTCATCTCGAGTTCTTAAGGCTCGCGCGTTTTCGCAGAATTTATCAAAGAGAATCGTGTCCCGTTCCGGATTGAGATTCTCAGGCATGAGATAAGGGTAGAAGAGGGCTATTACCTTATTCGGAAGGCGCGAGCAGATAGGGTAAAACCATGGGTTCGTTGCTGGCGTTACTCTCAAGTTTGCTATGGGGAACGGCTGATTACCTTGCCGGGAACCTCTCAAAGAAATATCGCGCTCTTGCCGTTACGGGAGTCTCCCAGTTCTTCGGATTGCTTTTTGGGATTTCTGTCATTGCAATCGGAACACAGTTTGGATCGCCCTTCATTAAACCGACATTGGAGTTCGATGGATATTTTGTTGCCGGTGCAATAGCAGGAGTCTCAGGATTCATAGGTTTACTTGCTTTTTACTCTGGTTTAGCAACGGGTCGAATGGGTGTTGTTAGTCCAATAAGTTCCCTCTCGGTCCTGATTCCACTAACAGTTGCCTACGCACAGGGGGAGCGGGCTACGACGCTTCAGACGATTGGCATCACGATTGCGCTGATGGGCGCTTTTCTCGCAAGCGGCCCAGAAATAAAAGGTGGACTACCCGTCAAGCCGCTTCTCTTTGCAGTAATCGCTGCCTTCGGTTTTGGTGGAGCGCTTACCTTTATCTCCATTGGAGCAAAGATAGATTCGATGCACACCATGACTTCTATGAGGGTTGCATCTGTGACCATCTGCATTGTGATTGCCTTTCTCTTTAGAACAATCGGTGGATTCCCAATAAGAATATTTCCACTCTTGATTTTCATCGGCATTGCCGACTTTCTAGCTAACTTCCTTCTTGGAGTAGCTACAACCAAAGGTTTGGTCTCTATCGCATTAGTACTTGGTTCGCTATTTCCTATTGTTACAGCGCTCCTTGCATTTAAGTTCTTACATGAGCGCCTTCATAAAGTGCAATACCTCGGCATCTTCTTTGCAATTCTCGGGGTCTGTTTTATCTCCGCTGGTTGATTGGAACCCAGACTTCAAAGCAAGTTTCCTTTTCAAACCTCTCATCGCCTAAAAGATAGAGCCTCTTTAGCTCGCGCTCGTCAAAGAAGTCCGCATCTCCATCGACTTGTGCACGCGTCAAATGAATCTCATCGATCCGAGATTCTGAAATTAAAGTCGCTAGGAAGTTCACGCCACCTTCAATCAAAACCTGCTCAAAACCAGCCTCGAGCGCCTGATTTAGAAGTTGTGAAGGTGAGAGATTGAAGAATCTGGCCTTCTCAGTTGGTTCAAGTTTCGATCGGGTTGAGACATGCAGGGGTAGCGGCGGTTCGGAATAGGGCTCACTTCGAAAGGTGCTACCTCCGATAAGGATGACTTGAGCCAGAGATCGAAGCCGGTGGAACTGCTTGCGGTCGGCGCTACTGGATAGCGCCTTAGAGGAGCCGGCCTTGGTAGTCATTCCATTTCGCCCAACGACGAGGTTTGCACGGACGGTCGGCACTGCTCAACGCTAGCGTCCGCGATTGCCCGAATGGATGTCAGTATCGCCCTCTATCGTCGGAACCATGATCATCGATTGTGATACCTGCACCATGAGGGATATCGCCTGTGGCGATTGTGTTGTAACGATTTTGATTGGGCCTCCAGAGAATTCCGACCTCGGAGCGGAGGAAGCTCGAGTAATCGATTTATTGGCCTCAAGGGGCATGATTCCTCCGCTTAGATACGAGAATCCCCAAGATTCACAGGAAGCCAAGCGCCGTTCAGGTTGAGCAATAAGTGAGTCCACAGTTAGCCTAAACCGATGCTGAGAGCGCGTTTAGGGATTGTGGCCCTTTTGAGCCTCGCTCTTTTGGCTCCAATAACCCCGCCGACCGTCGCAGCGCCTAGCGCCGACTTACTACGAGTGCGCCAAGAGGTGGAGCAACTACAAGATGATGCGGCCGAAGCTGGCGAAAATGCCCAGGCTGCCAAAGTTCAACTTCAAAGACTGAAGGCCCAACTAAGTGCAGTCCAACAAGAAGCTGATACCCAAAAGGCAGTAGTTGAGAAGATTAGAAACACGCTCGCCACTATCGCTGTTGCTCGTTATAAGTCGACCGGCCTCGGCGAGGGAGTCGAACTCTTATTTTCCTCTGATCCCTCTTTATACCTCTCCTCTGCGGGTTCACTTGAGAACATAACGCGAAAACAAGCAGTGCAATTAAGGAAGTTTGCTACTGCGAAACAAAGGCTAGATGCGACATCGCTAACTGTTGCCGACAAGCTCCGGCTCGTGCAAGCTGCGGAGGCTAGATACCGAGCACAAGCTGCGAAAGTTAAATCTAAACTTGAGGCAGCTGAGAAATTACTATCGAAACTTGAAGCAAAAGATCGGGAACGGCTACGCAAACTACAAGAGATGGATGCGGCCGAACGCGAGGCATATTCACGTGAACAAGCAAAACTTGCAAATACAGTCTCAGGCAGGGCGGGCCTCGCGCTTCGATATGCGGTCAAACAAATCGGGGATAACTATGTTTGGGGGGCCGCAGGACCGATTCGTTGGGATTGCTCGGGGTTAACGATGCGCGCCTTCGAGCAAGCGGGCGTTAGGTTGCCACATTCTTCCCGTGCTCAATTTAATTATGGACGTTCAATCGCACGGAACAATTTGCTACCAGGAGATCTGGTCTTTTTCGGTACTCCGATTTCACATGTAGGCATATATATGGGTAAGGGAAAGATGGTTCACGCACCACGACCTGGAGCACGTGTCCAGATCGTCGAGTTTGGAAATTACTTCGGCAAGAAGAGGTATGTCGGAGCACGTCGCCTCTAACGACGGAGAAATTAACCAAAAGTGTCCAAGATTCTCCTTGTAACAAATGATTTTGGTCCGCGCGCTGGCGGAATTGAAACCTTCATAATCGGTTTACTCGAGCGAGTCCCTGAGGGCAAAGTCATCGTCTACACCTCGATGCAAGTTGATTACAAATCTCATGATGAAAATTGGCTAGCTAATTTTGGAGTAGAGGTAATAAGAGACCGCTCCAAGATTCTTCTACCAACACCTCGAGTCACTCGAGCACTACGAAAGCTGGTTAAAGCTAGGGATATCGAGGTAATTTGGTTTGGAGCAGCTGCCCCCTTGGGCCTATCCGCGCGATGGCTGCGAATTGCAAAGGTACGAAAAATCCTCGCCCTCACCCATGGACATGAAGTTTGGTGGGCTAAGTTGCCACCGTTCTCTTTTTTGTTGCGCGAAATTTCAAGGAGAGTCGATCACTTTGGATATCTAGCCGAGTACACGGCAAATGAATTAGCGCGCGTGATCCCTAGAAGTAAACTGATAAAGATTGCTCCCGGAATTGATGTGGCGCACTTCCGCTCCCATGAAGTTCAGCGAAGTAGGCCGACCATAATCTCAGTTGGCCGACTCGTTCATCGTAAAGGCCAAGATCGATTGCTCGAAGCCTTGCCTCTCATTAAACGCGAGATTCCTGATGTCGAGTTGATTTTTGTTGGTGAGGGCCCTCATAAGAAAGAACTTGACCGCCTCGTCAGTAAACATGGATTGGAGTCATCGGTCAGATTTATTGGGAGGGTTGAGTACAAAGAACTTCCGAAGTATTTTTCTTTGGGCGATGTTTTCGCAATGCCTTCGCGTTCACGACTATTCGGCTTGGAAGTTGAGGGACTCGGAATCGTTTATTTGGAAGCAAGCGCCTGCGGGCTACCGGTTATCGGTGGAGATTCCGGAGGAGCGCCTGACGCAGTGCTTGAAGGCCAGACTGGTTACGTCGTCGATGGAAATGATGTAGAGGAAATTGCAGCAAGAGCAATTGAACTCCTAGCCGATGCGAATCTGCGAGAGAAATTGGGAGCGCGTGGCCGAAGCTGGGTTGAGGAAGAATGGCATTGGGATATTTGGTCAAAGCGATTCAATGCCCTATTGGGGTAATAACCCCGCTTTTCGTGCGACATTTATAGCTTGCACCCTATTTCCAGAGTTCAGCTTCCTATATATCGCAGCCAGATGTGTTTTTACCGTAGCTTCGGTTACGAAAAGAGCCCTTGCAATCTCAGCAACTGTCATTCCAGTTGGAAGAATTTCTAAGATCTCAAGTTCCCTTGAAGTAAGTCCAAACTCCTTGTTCCGCGCCGATATGACTTCAGTTGCTCGCCGGGCGACAAAGCTAAGTGGAGCGCTGCAACTGCGCTCAATCGCTCCAATCAACTCACTAATGGGGGAATTCTTTTCCACAAAACTGCTCGCCCCAGATTGCATACAGGCAAGCAGATGCTCAGGTTGAGTTGAGAATGAGAGGGCGACGATTCCAAGCTTCTGACTACGAGCTCGCGCCCAGGCAATCACTTCAAGGCCACTTCCATCAGGTAGGTGAAGATCAACAACAATGGCGTCAGGATTGTGATGCGGAATCTGCGCCAACGCTTCACGCTTGGACGCGGCTTCTCCAACCAGGGAGAGATTTGGGTGTAGGGAAAGAGCTCTACGCAAGCCTTCACGGATGAGTACATGATCATCAACGACTAAGACTTTTGGAGTCATCGTGGATCTTGCCGTAAGGTCAATTTGTATTCGTAAACATCGAGCTCAGTTCTAAGTTCTATGGTGGCATCAATCAGATTCGCTTGTTCTGTTACAAGTCTTAGACCTAGAGATCTACTCTCAAGTGAGATGGGAACTGCGCCATCATTTCCTATTGTTAAAGTGAGGCAGTCTCGTTGATACTCATGTTTAATCCAGAAATTACGAGCCTTAGAGTGCCGGGCGCAATTTCGAGCTAATTCCAGGAGAATCTGAGCTATTACATTTTCTTCTCGGGCTTCAAGCGAATCCAGCGGAAGAGAAGCGCTGACTTCTACTCCAACGAGAATGATTGCGATCTCCTCGAGGGCCTCTTGTAACGATATATGCTCAAGTAGATAGAGTTCATCGCGCAAACCTTGAGTAAGTTCAATTAGGTACAGCCGTGCTTCCCTGATCTTTTTCCTTTGTATGGGGGAGAGGTCTGGGGAGGCAATCACCTCATCGAGCTTGTAGCCAAGAGCAATCAACTCTTGCGCCGGTCCATCGTGAAGCCGGCGCGCGAGTTCTAGACGTACGTTTCTATTACTTTCTTCCTTACTAGGCAAAGAGTTCGGCAATCTCTGCCGCAAACTCTTTATGTACCACATGGCGCTTGACCGAGAGCTTGGCGGTTAATTGTCCACCTGCAATCGTGAAATCGACTGGAAGAATCTTGAACTTACGAATGGATTCCGCCTTACTTACTGCCTTGTTGGCTTCATCTACCGCCGTTTGAATAACTGCAATCAAATCTGGATCGTTTACCAAATCTGGGATTGTGGCGCCTTCCTTCTTGTTAGCAGTCAACCAAGGCTTTATGGCTTCTGGATCAATAGTTACAAGCGCTGCAATAAATGGTTGATTATCTCCGACAACTATGCATTGACTTACAAGTGGATGAGCACGGAGACGATCTTCGAGGACTGCAGGTGCAACATTTTTTCCACCCGAAGTGACAATCAATTCTTTCTTGCGACCGACAATATATAGGAATCCATCATTATCTAACTTGCCTAGATCACCGGAACGGAAATATCCATCTTCGGTGAAGACTTCTTGATTGGCAGCATCATTCTGCCAATAGCCGCGCATGACGATTGGGCCCTTAATGAGCACTTCTCCGTCATCGGCAATCTTTATCGTGGTCCCAGGTATCGGACGGCCAACTGAGCCGACTCGATGATGGGTTGTTAAGTTCAAAGTCGCACCAGCTGTTGTCTCGGTTAGACCGTAACCTTCAAGAACTCGAACACCTGCGCCTCGGAAAAAGTGACCCAGACGTTCGCCTAGTGGAGCGCCACCTGAAATCGCTGCTTCAACTCGTCCGCCGAGAGCATGGCGAATCTTCGAGAAAACAAGCTTGTCGAAGAGTGCGTGCTTTGCCTTAAGGCCAAGCGGAATTTTTCCTTCATCCATGGCACGGCTGTATTCAATTGCAATTGCTGCTGCTTTGCGGAATATCGCGCCCTTGCCAGCAGCATCAGCTTTTGATTCAGCGCTGTTGTAGACCTTTTCAAAGATTCGAGGAACAGCAAGGACGAAAGTTGGCTTGAAGGAAGCTAAATCTGTCGTCAAGCGACCGAGAACATCCCCGCAATGAGCGAGATGCAATCCGGCTCGAATTGATCCGATTTGAACCATGCGACCAAACACATGCGCAACTGGGAGGAATAGAAGAGTCGACCCACCTGGCTTCATAAATAGATCAGAAGCCCCCATTACGACATTGCTGCATTCTGAAAGGAAGTTACCGTGAGTAAGTTGAACGCCTTTTGGCTTGCCAGTGGTGCCTGATGTGTAGATAAGTGTTGCGAGAGTGTCGGGAGTAAGCGCTGCGCGACGACGGTCAATCTCAGTATCAGAAATGTCCTTTCCAAGGTAAGCAAGTTGTGCCAGCACATTTTCAGTCATCGTCCAACAGTTCTTGGTGTAAGAGGGAAGAATAGGGGAGACTAATTCTTTGAGCTGTGGAGTTTCAACGATTATCCCGACTGCATGAGAGTCGGTAAGGATCCAATCAACTTGCTCGGCCGAGGATGTTTCATAAATTGGAACAGTGACTCCGCCTGCAAACCAAATCGCAAAATCTAAAACAGTCCACTCGTATCTTGTACGAGCCATGATGGCGACGCGATCACCAATCTCTACCCCTGATGCAATCAGACCTTTAGCAGTCGCTCGGATCTCAGCTTCAAATTCGCGAGCTGTTACAGGTTGCCATCCATCTCCGAGAGGTCGTGAAACCATGATGCGTTCTGGTTCAAACCATGCGCGCTCAGCAACGAGGTTTGTGAGATTCCCGGCTGTAGCGGCGGGCTCTAGAGCCGGAGCAAAGAACTGGTTTGTGGTGGCAGTTGTCATGGCCAAAAAGTAGCGGTAGAGAGCATCTTCGGGAAGAGGTAGCCTCCCGCCATGGCCGACTACTCTTCAAATTCCCAGCAAATAGAAGCTCCAGCCTCCGAGGTTGCCGAGGTTTTAGTAGACCTTGAGAAGTACCCCACCTGGTCCTCGGCAATAAAGAGCGTGGAAGTCCTAGAGCGAGATGGATCGGGACGGGCAACGAAGGCTGTGGTCAAAATCGAGGCCGGGGTGCTAAAGGATCGCGCCACTTTGAATTATGACTATTCTGATTTTCCAAAATCTATCTCCTTCTCGTTAGAAGAAGCAGATTTGATGACTGAGATGACTGGAAAGTACAAGATTGAAGATGGCGGCGATGACTCAACTACGGTTACCTATGAGCTAAATGTTCAAGTCTCAATGCCCGTCCCAGACATCATGAGGCGAAAAGCTGAGATGGCCACGATTGATGCTGCCCTTGCTCAACTTAAGAAGAAGTTCGAAGGCTAAATGACGTTCGACATTGGTATCGATGTCGGCGGTACCAAAGTCCTTGCCGGTGTCGTTGATTCTCAAGGCAAGATAATCGAGAAGCTACGCCGAGAAACTCCTATCGAAGGTGGAAGTGCGCTTACAAAAGTAATTGCCGATATGGCAAATGAATTAAAGGCAAAACATGAAGTAGCCGGAATTGGAATATGCTCCGCAGGCTTCTTCGCTCCGGATCGAAGAAAGATAATCGCAAATCCAAATATCGCGAATTGGAATGGCGTAGAACTCGCCGACCAACTTGAAGCCATGATCGAAAGACCGGTTGTTTTGGAAAATGACGCTAATGCGGCAGCTTGGGGCGAGCGACAATTTGGGGCAGGTAAAGGTTCTGACGAACTTGTCTTGTTAACTATTGGTACAGGACTTGGTGGTGGATTGATTACCGCCGGAAAGATCTTTCGTGGTTCTCGCGGAGCGGCCGCAGAATTTGGTCACATGCGCGCAGTCCCGGATGGCCATCTCTGTGGCTGTGGTTTGCGCGGCTGCTACGAAACGTATGCATCCGGTACTGCACTTATGCGTCATGCACGTGAATCGATTTCGGCATCACCGGATCGTTCTCGAGGCCTCCTTGCTCGCGGAAATGGAACAGTGGAAGGCCTCACAGGCGAGCACCTAACGGCCGCTGCAAAAGATGGCGATCCGGTTGCAATCGCGGCATTTAATACGACCGGATATTGGATCGGAGTCCTAGTAGCAACATTGGAAGCTGCTCTTGACCCGGCAAAAGTAGTTATAGGCGGCGGGGTTATAGCAGCAGGGGAGATCTTGTTGAGACCTATTCGCGAATCTATGTCACAGCATTCGCTATTTAGGGGAAAGCGCACTCCGCCAGAGTTGGTGGCTGCGACCCTTGGAAATGATGCTGGACTTATTGGGGTTGCGAATGTCTCTCGAATGGATACGTAAGTCCGATTTGATAGCGAATCTCATCCATAGCATTCATAATCGAAAGTGAATCTTCATGCGTCATAAGTTCACTCTCTAATCTCCCAGAACGCACAAGGTTTGCAAAGTGGGCCGCCTGTTCGCGAATTCCGTGACCTTTATAGTCTGACGGAAGTTCCTTAGTCGATCTTCCATCGAGCTTGATCCGCATTGAAGTAGGAGTATAAAAATTACTATCGACTTCAATTCGGCCGCGAGTACCGATGATCTGGGCAGTACAAGGAGTTCTTACTCTCAATGTTGAGGTCATGATCGAGTGCTGGCCGGAGAAGTAACTAAAAATGAAAGATGTCTGAGCATCTACGCCGCTTTCGGTGGGCTGTGAAGTAGCCACAATCGAATCAGGATCGCCGAGGAGCATGAAGGTCAATGAGATTGGATAGATACCGAGATCAAGAAGTGCGCCACCGGCTAACTCCGGAGCATGTAGCCGGTAGTACGGATTGGGTGGAAGTGCTTGGCCGTGATCAGCATAAATAGCTATCAATTCTCCGAGATCACCAGCAAGTGCAACATCGCGAATCACTTTGTAATGAGGTAAGAAGCGACTCCACATTCCTTCCATTAGCGCTACTGAATTATTCTTGGAGGTTTCGATCATGGATAGAGCCTCATCCGCATTTACTGCAAAGGGTTTTTCACATAGCACCGGTTTTCCTGCGCTTAAAGCCAGGATTGTGTTTGAGTGATGGAGCGTGTGCGGAGTGGCAACATAAACCGCATCGACATCTGAATTCACAAGCGATTCGTAGCTTCCAAAAGGTGTCGCAGAAAACTCTTCTGCGAATTCCGTTGCCTTCTTAATAGTCCTCGAGCCGATTGCCGTTACTTTTTGACCCTTGAGAAGTTGCAAGTCTCGGGCGAAGGTTCGTGCAATTCCCCCCGTTCCCAAGATGCCCCAACGAAAATCCTCAGCCATTACAACGCAACCCCATCTCCGTCATCGGCCTCAGGTTTCATTTGCCAGAAAAAAGCGAGTATCCCAGTGGCTAAGGCGACTAGACCGGGCCAGATTCCAAGTCCAAGCAAGTCAAACGAGGTGATCTTGTTTATGGCTATGTAGGCAGGACCTAAGGTCACTCCCAAGAGCGCACCACGTTGAATTGAAGTAAGAGTAGGTAAGGATCGATTATCACCTTCGTACTTCTCCGCCGCCTCAATATTCTCTAGCTCATCAAGAAAGGAAGTGGGTGCAGATTCATCAAGGCTAAGTCCATGGACAATCGATTCGAATTCTTGGTCAATCAGTTCTGATTCATCAACCTTAGGTAATTCGCCTGAAAGTACATCAGTAATAAAGCTGGTGCTTTCCGATACCAGCAAATCTAGTTCATAGTCCAATGCCACATTGTGGAATGAACGCTCAAAGACAACTTCACGAATGTCGATAGATGAAACGTTCTCAATTACAAACTCCGAATTCGCTGGATCTACCACGTGGTCATTCACAGAGTAGGCAACCATTAGTGGAGCAGAGATTTGGGGGAGATCTTGTTGTGCTAGACGCCAAAGTTCTTGGAGTGAATGTAACGCCTTCAAGGGCGTGCGGCCGTAGCTGTGTCTAGGCGGATTTGGGGCTGCCACATCAGTACCCCTTCCCTTCAGTGAAGGAATAAAGTGCTTCAAGATCGGAACGAAGTTCATGAAGAATCGTCGGTCACCAATCGAAGGATTTAGAAGTATTAGCCCCTCAATTTCGCGGGCGTACTTGCTAGTTAACCTTATTGATAGCGCTCCGCCCATCGAGAATCCCGCGATAAATATCCTGCGATGTTTTTTCTTAAGTTCTTGAAAAGCCCGTTCAACTTCCTGGTACCAGTCATTCCACCTTGTCTGATTCATTTCATCCCAAGTTGTTCCATGGCCAGGAAGCCTCGGAGCTTTCACTGTAAAACCTCGTGAGTGGAGTCCTTCCGCCCATGGACGAATTGAGGCAGGTGATCCAGTAAATCCATGGATCATCAAGACTGCGATCTCCCCGCCCGAGAGCTCAAAGGGCTCAGCGTGAGGGATAGTCATGCGCCCGATAGTGTCACAAAGTTGTACCTGGAATCCAAAAGAGGCTCTAAATTAGCGCCATGGCTATACGCAAGAAGGGGAAGAACGTCTCCGATGTTATGCAGGGAGACAAAGTGGCTTATGGCTTATTGAAATCTTTCCTACTTCCTATCCTCACCTTACTTTTCAGGCCAAAAGTTAAAGGCCTGCGAAATGTTCCCGCCTCAGGTCCGGTAATTATCGCCTCAAATCATCTCTCATTTAGCGATTCCATCTTCATGCCTCTTGTTGTTCCACGAAAGGTAACTTTCCTCGCCAAGAGTGAATACTTCACATCCCCAGGGCCAAAGGGCTTGCTAAAGAAGTTGACTTTCATCGCATTAGGTCAAGTGCCTGTTGATAGAGCGGGCGGATCGCGTAGCGAAGCGGCGCTGCTCACAGGACTCTCTGTGCTCTCAAAAGGTGAGTGCCTTGGAATTTATCCGGAGGGAACTAGATCGCCTGATGGCCGTTTATATAGAGGACGGACGGGAGTCGCAAGGCTTGCCTTTGAGTCAGGCGCTCCAGTTGTGCCAGTTGCGATGTTCAACACTGATGAGATTCAACCAACAGGGAAAGTAATTCCAAAGATCATGCGGGTAAAGATGATTTTTGGTGAGCCTATGTATTTCACCGGTCCAGAGAAAGCTGCCAGCCCCGAAGAACTTCGTAAAGCGACCGATCAAATCATGAAGAAGTTACAGGAGATGTCGGGTCAGGAGTATGTAGATATCTACGCCTCGCAGGCGAAGGAGGCAATTGCGGAGGAGCGGAAGCGCGCTTCTGCGAGGGAGGATAAAGAAGAAGAGGACGAAGAGTAATTACTCCGCTCCAAAAACTTCCCTTCGGTCAGAGATAAATTTGCATGTTTCACAGGAACTATCTCGTGTGGGAGTGGGGCCAGATATCATCGTAATAAATTCGCCTAATCTTGATTGAAGCGCACCAGGGTCGCGCTTTATAGGAAACCAGGAGCTATTTAGTTCGAGGTTAAAACCAGATTCGGGATTTCCAACCGGTTTTTTTGGTGACCAAACAAGCAGACCAATTACGGAAATCTTCATTGCATCACCGGAGGCAGGATTCTCAAGTGCAAATGCATATGCCTCTAGTTGGGGCGCATAAAACTCACTCTTATCATTATCTTTTCCTTGGAACTTGCAATCGATGATTCCATACGTCCCGTCCGCAAACTCCATGAGCAAGTCATACTTACCGCGGATTGCATAGGGAGAAGGATTGCCATTAAAGGGAATTGGAATTGATTTGACCCATGCACCTCGGCCAACGACTTTTCCTTCTGGAAGTGCGGGATGCAACGCCGATGAGTGGGCGTTGTTGAAGTGATTTTCTTGGAGCGCTGAGAGCTCGCCAACTAGTGGAAAGAATGATGGAGCTTTCAAGCCATGGTTGTAGTGAAGCCAGAGACAACGATGGCAGTTGTCCCAAGAAAAAGTTAGATCACTAGGGCTAATAAATTCGCGCGCTTTTGTCATGGTGTGATTCTGCCTTGAGGGACTGACATTTTGTCTTTATAGCGCGGAAATAAGTGTGAAAACCCCTAAAAGAATCATCACAACGCCGCCAACTCGCCGCATGAATACGAGCCTTGAAGGAGTATTGGCCATCCAGTTTCGCACTGTACCGGCGAGCACGCCCCAGCTTCCGTCTCCCACAAAGGCAAGGATTGCGAAAGTTGCACCCATGAGAAGAAGTTGTGAAGTTAGGTTCGAGCCATCACGATCTAGAAATTGGGGGAGGATCGCAGCAAAGAAGACCAAGCCTTTGGGATTAAGCGCGCCGACCCAAAACCCATCACGTATTGAGCGCAGATATGAAGGCTTGATCTCTCCTTGGTTGACCATATCCGCAGCCTGAATTCGAGAGTGCTTGATTGCATCGATACCAAGGTAAATCAGATAGAGCCCGCCCAGGACTTGTACCGCCAAGAATGCGATCTCACTTCTTTGCAGGATTGGACCTAAACCAAATGCGACTAGGACGGAAAGGGTGAACATTCCGAGTGCATTGCCGGCAACGGTGGCAATAGCGGTGGCGCGTCCCCAAGATATGGCTCGGGCGATAGCAAAGAGCACGCTTGGCCCCGGGGCGAGGATGATCACTACGGCGGCTACCAAGTACTCTGGAAATCGATTGGGTACATCCAAAATCATTGATTGATTATCTCTTGGAAAGCCTGTTTTCAATAATTTAATTACGGTGTTCAAAAATTAAGAATGGGGCCCGGTTTGCACCGAACCCCATTCATACGAAGGATCTTGAAGATCAGGCGGCGCTAGTGCCCCTTGATTTCGAGATGGCATGGAAAACTCGATAACCAATCACGGCTACGAGTGTGGCATTGATGATTCCATTGAATGTGAATTCTCCCCGGGTCCAAGAGATATCCGCGATACCAATGATGATTGCAGAGCCGGCAACGACGAGATTTGTTGAATCAGCAAAGTTCACCTTTGATTCGATCCAGATCTTGGCTCCCAAGATTCCAATCATGCCGAATAGCGCAACTTGTACTCCACCCAAGACTCCTCCTGGAATGGCGCTCAATACCGCGCCAAACTTTGGAGAGATGGAAAGCACTATGGCGCCCATTCCCGCAATCCAATATGCAGCAGTTGAATAAACTCGAGTAGCTGCCATAACACCAATGTTTTCGGCGTATGTTGTCGTTCCCGATCCTCCTCCTGCTCCTGCAAGAGTGGTCGCAACGCCGTCAGCAAAGAGCGCATTTCCCATCTGATCATCTAAATTCTTGCCAGTCATTGTTGAGACTGCTTTGACGTGTCCGACGTTTTCCGCCACGAGCACGAGTACTACCGGCAAGAAGAGAATGATTACGTTGAATTTGAACTCAGGCGCTGTAAATGTAGGAACGGCAAACCATTCGGCTGACTTAATTCCATCAGTCTTGACATCACCCATTATGAATGCAACCAGGTAACCCACCAACAAGCCCATGAAGATCGAGATTCGTCCCAAAAACCCTCTGGAAAATGCGGCGAAGAATCCGATTGCTAGAAGTGTCACTGTCCCCAAGACCGGCCCTCCAGCAAGCCCGCCCTTTGCGGCGCCAGCGAGATTGAAGCCGATCACCATAACGATTGTTCCGGTGACGACCGGAGGCAGAAGCCACTCGATCCATCCCGTCCCAACCATCTTGGCGATTAGTCCGACTAGTGCCAGAAGCACACCGGTTGCTACAACACCACCTAGTGCGGCCGCCATGCTTTCCTTATTAACTGCGGCAGCTATCGGGGCCAAGAAGGCGAAGGAAGAACCGAGATAGCTCGGCAATTTGTTCTGGGTAATTATGAGGAAAAGAATCGTTCCCACACCGGAGAAGAAGAGTGTGGTCGTGGGAGGAAGGCCAGTAAGTACAGGAACCAAGAAAGTGGCCCCAAACATCGCTGCTATGTGTTGAAGGCCGACACCTATAGTTCGTGGCCAACTTAAGCGTTCATCTGTTGAGACAACTTCACCGGGTTGAATGCTGGTTCCGTTGCCGTGGAGTTTCCATGAGAGAAGACTCATGTAATTAATCCTCTTTTCTAGCCGCCCATAATCATTAGAGGGCGTTTATCGGGCGTGCTAGAAAAAAAGGGTAGAACTGCCCGACACCTACTGGAGGGTAGGCGCGCCCGGGTCGTCGAAGGAGGTGTAGTATCGCCTCGATATATCGAATAGATATATCCATTAGATGGGTGGAGGCGAGAATGCGCTCACGAGCTGACTCACTTGAGTTTGCCCTCCTCGGCCTTTTGGCCAAAGAAGCGCTCCATGGCTACGAATTGAGAAAGCGCCTAACCACAATCCTCGGTCCTTTTCGCGCTCTCTCATTCTCAGTTTTGTATCCACAGCTTCGCCGGATGACTCTCGCTGGATTAATCACACAACGTGAGGTGCCCAAAGGCGGGCGTTCCAAGCGGACTCGGATTGTCTATTCGATTACCGAAGCAGGTACAAAGAAGTTTGATGATTTAACCGAACGGTCGACACCAAATTCTTGGGAAGACGAGAATTTTGAAGTTCATGTTGCCTTCTTTAGCCCGACCTCAAAGCGAAACCGAATCAGAATTCTTGAGGGGCGACTAAATCGCCTCCAAGAGCGAGCCGACATCCTACGAGCAGATCTTGAACGCTCGGCAGTTGGTCTCGACAAGTACCTCGTTGAGTGGCGTCGTCACTCACTTGAGACTGCTGAGCGAGAGATCGCTTGGCTGGAAGAAATGATCAAATCGGAGAGGAAAAACTAGTGAGCAATAAAGAGATTCGTGTCGCAATCGTCGGAGTAGGCAATTGCGCGAATTCACTCATCCAGGGAGTCGAGTACTACAAGAACGCCCCCGAGGACCAAGAGATACCCGGTTTGATGAATGTAGTTGTTGGCGGATATCACGTCCGCGACGTGAAATTTGTTGCTGCTTTTGATGTCGATTCCAAAAAAGTCGGTAAGGACATCGTGGAAGCAATGTGGGCCAGCGAGAACAACACCATCAAGTTCTGTGATGTTCCAAAATCTGGAGTAACAGTTTTGAAAGGAAAGACCCTTGATGGCCTAGGTCGCTATTACCGAGAGACCATCGTTGAATCCAGTGAGCCGGCAGTCGATGTGGTTGCAACATTGAAAGCTGAGAAAGTGGATGTATTGGTCTGCTACTTGCCAGTCGGATCCGAGGAAGCGACAAAGTTCTACGCCCAATGTGCAATAGATGCAGGATGCGCATTTGTTAACGCGCTTCCGGTATTCATCGCCTCGACTCCTGAATGGGCCGATAAGTTTAAGAAGGCGGGGCTACCAATTGTGGGCGATGACATTAAGTCCCAAGTTGGAGCAACCATCACCCACCGAGTACTTGCAAAGCTTTTCCAGGATCGAGGGGTAAAGGTCGATCGCACCTATCAGCTCAATGTTGGTGGAAACATGGACTTTAAGAACATGCTCGAGCGCGACCGCCTTGAGTCGAAGAAGATCTCAAAGACTCAGTCTGTAACTTCGCAATTAGATTATGAATTGGGGGCGGGCAATGTTCATATCGGCCCATCTGATTATGTCCAATGGCTAGATGATCGTAAGTGGGCATTCGTTCGACTTGAGGGACGCGCCTTCGGAGATGTTCCACTTAACATCGAATACAAATTAGAGGTTTGGGATTCTCCAAACTCAGCAGGCGTGATTATCGACGCTGTGCGGTGTGCAAAACTAGCGCTTGACCGAAAAATCGGCGGGCCACTTCTATCTCCATCAAGCTACTTCATGAAATCCCCACCAGAGCAATACACCGATGAAGAGGCGCACAATCGCACGCAGGAGTTCATTGAAGGAAAGCGCGAACGCTAATTAAATGTCGCACTCTCTGGCGTGCGACGTAGGTGCCTAAATCCAAGGAGAGAAAGAAATAGCATCACTACTCCTCCTATTAGTGCAACCCACATTGCGTACTTAGCAATTTGGCCAAGTTGCCAAAAAGCATAGGCGTAGCCCAGCAATCCTTTCAGCGTTTCTCCCATGAACAGACTCTGTCGTTGCCCCATCAATGTCGATGCCTGTGCAGCCAATTCCGTGTTATTTGGATCGGCCTGCGCTGCAGCGTTTGCGGCCAGAGCTTCTGTGCTCACTTCGCTATAAGTCTTACCACCCGCAATGCCCTTTACATGGGCTCCGATGTAGTGGTCGGCATAAGCCTTTGCTTGCTCGCCCGTAGTTAGGGCAAGTCCAGCAAAGGGTTCAATCGCCTTTCGGTCTTCCTCTGCGAGGCTCTTCAAACTCGTCGAATCGGCTGATGGAAAAGTAATCTTCTGGGCTGTTAATTGCTCTTGCACGGAATCATCGGCGAAGTTATATCCCCAATTCAGCAACGCAGCGGCAACGAATAGGAAAACTGATAGCCCGAGGCCAATCCAGCTCACAATTCGATCCATAGTTCTTCGTCTCATTTTCTAGCTCCCATATTTTCCTAACTCCCATTCCATTAATGCAGTCTGGCTCAATTCACTTACAAGACCCTCCCAAGAGGGTCTTGAACAAGTCGCAGTCCCATCAATGCCAAGGCTAAGATTCCTAGGTGAGCGAAATTTTGGTAAACACTGAAAATCAAGTTCTCACGCTAACTTTGAATCGCCCTTCCAAACAAAACGCGATAACCCGCGATATGTATCAAACCTTGGCAAATGCTATTAATGAAGCCCACGGTGACTTTGGCGTTCGCGCGGTCGTTATTACTAGTTCTTCAGATCACTTCACGGCTGGCAATGATCTTTATGACTTCTTGAATGTGAATGTCCATGAAGAGAGCTCGCCGGTTATGAACTTTCTTAGCTCGATTCATAATCTTGCAAAACCATTCCTTGCAGCGGTCTCGGGTAATGCCGTGGGCATTGGTACGACGATGCTCTTTCACTGCGATGTAGTAGTCGCGGCTCCGACTACAAAATTCTCTATGCCCTTTGTGAAGCTTGGCCTAGTTCCAGAAGCCGGCTCATCATTGTTATTTCCAAGACTCGTAGGCCACCAACGTGCAAGTAAGACGTTTCTTACCGGAGAACCTTTTGGCGCCGAAGAAGCTTTGGATTTTGGCCTAATTGCAGAGATCTCAGATAAGCCGCTGGATTCGATAAAGAAGATTGCCGAGAAGATTGCCGCGCAGCCACCGAATGCGGTCCTGCAAACCAAGGCGCTTCTCAAAAGCGAACTGCATGAGAAGGTTGGTGCAGTCATGCGAGCCGAGGGCGAACTTTTCCAAATGGCACTGCAATCAGATGAGGCGCGCGAGGCTTTTATGAACTTCCTATCAAAGAAGGGTAAATAGATGTCACTTGAAGGAAAGCGGATATTCGTTACTGGAGGCTCAAGAGGTATAGGTCTAGCAATCGCCCTTCGCGCCGCCCGAGATGGTGCGAAGATTGCAATTGCCGCCAAGACTGCGGACCCGCACCCAAAACTTCCTGGCACGATTTTCACTGCAGCAAAAGAAATTGAAGATGCCGGGGGAGAAGCCCTTGCCATTCAATGCGATATTCGCGATGAGGTTCAAATAGAGGAAGCGATTGCTAAGACAGTTTCTATATTTGGTGGACTAGATATCCTCATCAATAACGCAAGTGCAATAAATCTAACCCCAACTCTTGCCACTCCAGCAAAGCGATTTGATCTCATGTTCGATGTAAATGTGCGTGGAACTTTTCTCACTTCCCAAGCAGCTCTTCCACACCTAAAGGATTCAGCTAAAGCTGGTCACAATCCTCATATTCTCACGCTCTCACCGCCACTGTCGATGAAAGCAAAGTGGTTCAAAAATCACGTGGCATACACGATGGCAAAATACGGAATGAGCATGTGCGTTCTCGGTATGGCTGAGGAGTTCAAGCGCGATGGAGTTGCCGTGAATGCGCTGTGGCCTAGAACTGCAATTGATACCGCGGCCCTGCAGATGATTCCTGGTATCGATACCGCTGCTTGTCGTAAACCAGAAATATTGGCTGATGCAGCTCACGTGATCTTGAATCGTCCGAGTGGGGAGTGCACCGGTAACTTCTTTGTAGATGATGAAGTTCTTGCATCCATTGGAGTTACTGATTTGGATAAATACTCAGTCGTGCCGGGAACAAAGGATTTTCTACTCGACTTCTTTCTAGATTAAGTGTGAAGATTTTTAAGTAATCGTATTAATCTGATATTCGAAGCACGGTATGTTCATGTTCGGTCTCTTTAACTCCAGATGGATAACGATTTTCGAATTTCCCAAGTTTCCAGACTGCTACCGATAGTAGCCAGGCTGCAACAAAGCTAATAACGATGAAATACCCGATTCCACCAAGATCAATCTCTGCAATTTCTCCAAAGAACGGGAGGTTTTCAATATCAGTTTTCGCTGCGAGAACATTGATGATTTGGATGGTGCCGATAACCAAAGCCACAAAGATAGAAATTGAGGTTGTGGTGAGGTTGTAGTAGATCTTTCGTAGGGGCGAAGTGAAGGCCCAGCCATAAGCCTTGGTCATGAAGATTCCGTCTAGGGCATCCATTAGCGACATACCTGCCGCAAAGATGAATGGAAGCGCAATGATTGCAAGTGGGGGGAGGACGCCTCCGATTGTTCCGATTGCTGCAGTCGCTGAGAGTCCCAAAATGGCAACTTCTGTCGCAGTATCAAAGCCCAAGCCAAATAGCACTCCGACTGGATAGATTTGTCGAGAATTATCAAAACCCTTCTTGAATCTTCCACGAAAAATCCGACGCATCAATCCGCGATCATTGAGTAGCTCCTCAAGATGTTGATGTGAAAATTTACCCGTTTTAGCTTTCTGCCAAACTTTTATGATTCCGACAAGAATGACTAGATTCAAGATTCCAATTAGATAAAGGAAGAATCCGGATACGGAAGTTCCAATAATTCCGCCCGTCTCGGCAAACCCTTCCTGGAATTGAACTGCTTTTTGAGCAGCAAAAGCCACCGCAACCGATAGGGCGAGTACCACGGTCGAATGGCCGAGTGAGAAATAGAGGCCAACGCTCAAGGGCTTTTTACCTTTGGCGAGCATTAAACGAGTCGTGTCATCAATCGCGGCAATGTGGTCGGCGTCAAAAGCATGTCTCAAGCCAAATGAATATGCCAAAGCGCCTGCTCCTGCATAAACAAGCGCACCGGTTGAACTCGTTAGATTGTGATATTCGGGATTTGAGTTGTAGTAGAAAAAAAGTCCCCATCCGATTATGTGCAGAAGCGCAACGGTGCCCAGGATCCCGATAATCGTTGGAATCTCTTCGCGCTGGAATTTCAGATGCGAGCGAAGGCTTTTTTTCGCAGCCGAGGACATAGGTGAACCTTATTGCAAGCCATTTGCAACTGCAAATCTATAGCGATTATTTGGCTCAATTTCCCCTAACCTTTTGGGGTGAATAACCGGACCAAAACTTGGGTATCGCTCTGGACGGTTTACTTGATTTGGGGTTCAACTTACTTTGCTATCGCAAAGGTAATAGCAACGATGCCCCCGTTGCTCTCTATGGGGATACGATTTTCACTCGCTGGCATCATCCTCTTACTCTTCATATTTCTTAAGCAGGGCCGGAAAGCGTTCTCAATTCCAAAGCCGGAAATCTACTCAGCCTCTGTTCTTGGTTTTGTGACACTTGGCTTCGGACTTGGAAACGTTGCGGTGTCTTCAAAGCATGTGCCAACCGGAGTCGTCTCATTGATAATTGCTGCACTTCCGCTTTGGATAGCACTTTTTAGAAGCGTTGCTCGGGAGAAGATCTCCAAACTAACTTGGGTAGGCACGTTAGTCGGGTTTGCCGGCGTTGTGGTGCTTTTGAAGCCAGGAAGTATTGAGTCGGTAAGCGGGGTTGATTCCCAGACGCTCTTCTTCTACATGTTTATGGTTTTAATTGGAAATGTCGGTTGGGCTCTTGGTACCTATCTTGCGCCACGATTTCCGATACCGAAGAACTCACTTCTATTCACCGGTGTGGAGATGCTCGCAGGTGGAATTGCCCTCACGATTGCGGCTTTCGTAAGAGGTGAGCGCATTTCAGACTTCCTTGATGGTTCATCTTCATCATGGTTCTGGTTCTTCTATCTAGTATTTGTAGGATCAATAGCTGGTTACACCGCTTACTTGTGGTTAGTAATGAATGCCCCTGTTTCGCTGACCGCAACCTATGCCTATGTGAATCCAGTGATTGCCGTTCTACTTGGCGTTCTCTTTTTAAAAGAGAAGATCACCCTTAATTATGCATTTGGCGGGCTGATTATCTGGATTGGTGTTCTTATCGTTGTATCGAGTGAGAGTGGAAAGAAGCGAGAATTAAAGGCTAATTAGTTCGCTCTTCATAGTCTTTCTTTCAACAACTAATGCGCTGTGGTTAGGCAAAAGAATCCAATCGCTTTGATCCCATCCAGAAGAGGCGACTAAACAACCTTTCTCATCAAGTCGATATCTGACTTCATAGTAATTTGGTGTGGTCCAAGAGGGACGGTTATCAGGATCGTGCTCGGAAATGACGATTAAGAACTCTGGATTTAAGAACATCGAGTTGATGCTGCTGTATTTGTGGTTCTGTTTTATGAAACGAATGGCAGAGAGAACGCCTGCTTTGAAGCCAATCTCCTTCACTTTAGAGAGGGCAAATAGGAAGAAGAGTTCACTATCTCCCGTTCCGCGTCGTAATTCAAGGTAACCAGGTGCAATCTCATTTAGTAGCGCGTCGTATGGTTGGAGTGCGCCATTATGGATAAATGCCATATCCTCAAATGTAAATGGATGAGCGTTCTCTTCATTAACTGTTATTCCAGGAGATGCCCAGCGAAAATGCAGAAGCGCTCCGGTTGTCCTCTCGGATTTAGCTAACTCCTCAAAGCGATCGCTAACAACGGCAGATTCCGGGCTCTTGTGGAGCGTGGTTCGTTCGTTATCTACGATCGAGAAACCCCAACTGTCTTTATGGACTTGTGAAAGAGATACAAATTCTGAGAATTTATCGCCGGAGAAATCCGCGACCGATGCGGGGGAATTTGAGACATATCCGAGCAGACGACACATGTTGAAATTCTATCGACTACCCTCGACCCATGTTGCTCCAGGCGCTTGTACTAATCGTGCTAGTTACCTTCATTCTTGAATCGATATTGGATGAACTCAATCAAAGAAGTTCCCAAAAAAGCCCTGATCCGCTGGTGGCCCATCTATATGATGAGAAAGAACAGGCCCGTTCAATCTCATACGGTAGAGAACGGAACGAGCTTGGTTTACTAGTGGGAGCTGTTACGACCGGTGCGATGATTCTCGCCCTTTGCTTTGGCTGGTTTTCCGACCTTGATACTTTAATTGCCAAACGAGTAGATAACTCAATCTTGGTCTCTCTGCTCTTTGTTGGATCACTTGGATTCATTTCTTGGCTAATTACTCTTCCATTTACTATCCGCTCAACTTTCGGAATCGAAGCGCGCTACGGATTCAATAAATCTACGCCTAAGACCTTCGTCTTGGACACAATCAAAGGCGCATTCGTTGCAGTTGTAATAGGTGGCGCCCTGCTAGGAGCAGTTATCTGGCTTTACGAGCAATTCCAAGATCGCTTCTGGCTTTATGCCTGGTTGCTAGTCGCTGGTTTCTCAATCTTCATGTTCATGTTCGGCACAAAATTGATTCTTCCACTCTTTAATAAACTAACACCGCTGGAAGATGGCGAACTTAAGCGCGAGATCTCGAAGTACTGCCAATCCCAGGGTTACGCCCTCGGCAATCTCTTCGTTATGGATGGTTCGAAACGGTCAACGAAAGCAAATGCATTCTTCAGCGGTATGGGCAGAAGCAAGACAATCGTGCTATTCGATACTTTAATCGAGAAGCTAAGCAAAGAGGAGATAGTTGCTGTACTTGCTCATGAGATTGGACATTACAAGCGAAAACACACGTTTGCGATGTTCATTTTCTCCAATCTTCAGAGTCTAGCGATTTTTGCACTTCTAGGCTGGGCGCTGCAATATGAACAACTTTCAGAAGCTTTAGGCGCTAGTGAAAGAAAATTCCATCTTTCAGCTTTAGCTTTCTTCCTTCTTCTTACGCCTCTTCAAATCTTGTTGGGACTACTAAATAACTCGCTCTCAAGGCGAAATGAATTTGATGCTGATACTTTTGCAGCCAAGACCTACAAGCGCGAGCCAATGAGGTCAGCACTCTCCAAGATCTCTACAGATAGCCTGGCAAATCTAACTCCACACCCGCTTTACGTAGCTTTCAATTACACCCATCCGCCACTTGTTGAAAGGCTTAGGAACGTCGGCAATTGAGGTAGAAAATGAAAAAGGCCCGCCGTACTGGCGGGCCTTTTCACTCTACTGCTTAGATATCGAAATAAAGTTCAAACTCGGCTGGATGCGGACGTAGCCTTACGTAGTCAATCTCAGACTTACGCTTCCAATCAATCCAAGTTTCGATTAGATCTTGTGAAAAGACGCCACCACGTGTTAAGAATTCGTGATCAGCCTCTAGGCTATCTATCACCTTATCGAGCGAACCAGGCACTTGTGGGATGGATTTTGCTTCCGCACCTTCTAGCTCGTAGATATCTTTATCAACTGGCTTGTGTGGCTCGATCTTATTGATGATTCCATCTAATCCAGCCATCAAGATGGCCGAGAAAGCTAGGTATGGATTCGATGATGGATCTGGGCAACGGAACTCGATGCGTTTCGCCTTTGGACTTGACCCGGTGATTGGGATACGGATACAGGCAGAGCGATTACGGGCTGAGTAGACGAGATTTACCGGTGCTTCATAACCTGGCACCAAGCGCTTGTATGAGTTAACGGTCGGATTTGTGAATGCAAGAAGCGATGGGGCATGCTTCAAGAGTCCGCCGATGTACCAACGAGCGGTATCAGAGAGGTTTGCATATCCATCTCCCCAGAAGAGTGGCTTTCCATCCTTCCAAAGTGATTGGTGAACGTGCATTCCAGAACCGTTATCGCCAAATAGTGGCTTCGGCATGAAGGTCACAGTCTTGCCAGCCTGCCACGCTGTGTTTCGAATGACGTACTTGAATTTCATCAAGTCATCTCCGGCGTGCAAGATGTCATTGAAGCGGTAGTTAATTTCCATCTGGCCAGCAGTTCCGACCTCGTGGTGAGCGCGCTCAACCGAGAGTCCGACATTCTCAAGATTGATAACCATCTGGTCGCGCAAATCAGCGAATTGATCGGTCGGGGAAACCGGGAAATATCCGCCCTTGATGCGGGTGCGATAGCCACGGTTTGGCGTTCCATCTGGATCTTCCTTAATTCCTGTGTTCCATGCGCCTTCATACGAATCGACTTCGTAATAACCGGTATTCATGCCAGTCTGATAGCGAACTCGATCGAATACATAGAACTCTGCTTCTGGAGCAAAGAATGCAGTATCCGCAATTCCAGTCGAGCGCATAAATTCAACGGCTTTGGCAACAACTTGACGAGGATCGCGCGAGTAAGGTGAGTTGTCATCTGGATTAACGACTGAGAAGTGAACGACGAGTGTCTTCTCTTTACGGAATGGATCGACGAAAGCCGTTTCAGGGGCAGGTAGCAACTTCATATCCGATTCGTGGATTGACTGGAAACCTCTGATTGATGAACCATCGAACATCAGACCATCTTTAAATACATCTTCGGTGAATTGATGGGCTGGGACATTGAAGTGATGTTGAATGCCGGGTAGATCGATAAAGCGGACATCAACAAGTGCGATGCCCTCTTTCTTTATGTAGCTGATTAATTCAGCTGAGGACTTGAACATTTTTCTCCTATTGCCTTTTCCAGTTAGCTGCTTTGGGACTGCTCCTCTTTGAGCGGATGACGCGAATCGTAGATGCAAGCGGTGAAAGAGGGGTATCTGGAGTGTTACGGACATGTTTCTTATGACTCCGTAGGTACCTTTCTCCCCATGCAGCTAGAGCGAGCCTCACTCAGCCGTCGATTGGTGGCCCTGTTTATCGATTGGATAATCGCGACTTTTACTGCCGGACTCTTCTATCCGCTTTTTACCTCCGCCCTTGAACCAACCCTGGCAAGGCTTGGAATCTTCGTACTGGAAGTGGGTCTACTTACCGCCCTTGGAGGAGCATCGATGGGGCAGCGGCTACTTGGCCTGCGAGTAGTTAGCTACCCTGACCAGCTTTTCATCACTCCAAATTCTGCTTTCTTGCGAACTCTTCTTTTAATTTTGGTGATCCCACCTCTAGTACAGGACGGGAACGGCAGAGGATTACATGAAAGATTTACAAGAAGTCAGGTGGTGCGCGCAAAAAAGTAGCTCGAGCGGAAAACTTCTAACGAAGCCTTGGCATACCTACATTCTTTGGCATAGGACCTTTAGGCAGAGGAATATTCATGCCGCCAATTGACTTGAGTCTCGCGCGTAGCTCTCGCACCTGTACCCGTGAGAGCTTCTTCGGATATTTCTTCAACTGTCGCTGAATCTTACGAATAGGTACTTGCCCCTCTTTACTTCCGGAGATGAAATCAAAGACAGGAACGCCGGGAGCAAAACGTTCCAATTTCTTGCGTTGATCATTTAGTAGCCCTTGAACCGCCGGGCCACCCTCGCCGACTAATACGACTCCAGGTCTTCCAACCGCCTGATGGACCATATCTTGATTCTTGTTGAAGTTTACGTGTGGAGTAATAGTCCATCCTCTCCGGATCGACATCAATACACTTGCTGCTGCACCTAACTCACCTTCGATCGAGGCATAGGCGGCATTGCTTGCTAGTCGAGTGAAATAAAAGAATGCTCCTAAGAAGGCAAGTGGGAAAGTAACGAACGCTGCATAACCCTCGCGATCTAGCCTTGAACCGATAAAGATGCCGAGCGCCATAATCGGAAGAAAAATCAAGAGACAGCGCAAAATTACAAATCTATATGCTCGTTTTGCTAGCGCATAAGCGTCACGAATTGTTTTGAAACGCTTCTCTTTTGGAGCGGCGCTCTTTTCCTTTTTCTTGCGTCCGAACACTTAGTTTTCCTTCCTTCGTTTACTTTCCAATTCAACCATCTCAGGCGTCGGGGCAGTTCCACCAAGGCGCGCTGGGGCCCATCGTTGACCGATTGGAGAGTGTGGATATTCAAGTTGAGCGCTATTTAGAAGCTCTTGCATGGCTTCCTTCAATCTCATAAGTGCTTTCTCGGGATCTTCCTCGGCGTTGAAAGTCATAGGCGCTCCGATGGAGACTATTACGGGATAGCTCGATCTGGTGAAATCTCGAGGTACTTTCTTAGTCCAGATTCGTTGGCTTCCCCAAATCACTGTAGGAAGAACTGGAGCGTTAGATTCGATTGCAAGCCTTATAACACCAGTTTTCATTGCTTTTAACTCGAAACTCTGCGAGATGGTTGCTTCCGGAAATACGCCGACGATTTCACCTTTCTTTAGCGCTTTTAGGGCCTCGACAAAAGAAGGCGCGCCATTATTTCGATCTACGCTGATGTGTTTCATTCCGCGCATCAATGGGCCTGCGACGGGGTGATCAAAGATTTCGCGTTTGGCCATGAAGCGTACCAACCGATTCGAGGAAAGAAGCGCTGTTCCGGCAATTGCAAAATCAAGATAACTGACGTGATTCATCGCGAGTAGCGCCGGACCCTTACGCGGAACATGAGACTCGCCGCGAAATTGGAATTGAAGATCTAGATAACGCCAAAAACCTTTGAAGATTTGGACAATTGGACGATAGACCAAATCCGCCATTATCTAAGCCTTTGTTACGCCAGTTCTTGCTTCTGATGCTTCCCTAAATAATTTACCGGCGCGATAACTAGAGCGCACAAGTGGTCCGCTCATCACACCAAGGAAACCAAGCTGTCGAGCTTCCTCTGCGAATTCAACGAATTCATTTGGTTTGACCCATCGTTCTACTGGATGATGGCGCGATGAAGGGCGAAGGTATTGGGTGATTGTTATCAAATCACAGCCCGCGCTTCGAAGGTCCTTAAGTGCTTGTGATACCTCTTCTTTAGTTTCACCGAGTCCGAGAATCAAGTTCGACTTCGTAATCAAACCAAATTCACGCGCTTGAGAGATGACATTAAGTGAGCGTTCATAGTTGAAAGCTGGCCTAATCCGTTTGAATATGCGCGGAACCGTTTCTAGGTTATGAGCGAAGACTTCGGGGCGAGATTCGAAGACCTCTAGAAGGAGTTTTGCATTGCCCGAGAAATCAGGGGCGAGCATCTCTACGCCGCATCCAGGTACCGCTTGGTGGATGGCACGAATGGTCTCGGCATACAACCAGGCGCCTTCATCTTCTAGATCGTCACGTGCGACACCGGTGACTGTGGCGTACTTAAGCCCCATACTTTTCACGGATTGCGCAACTCTTCTTGGTTCATCTCGATCAAGCGGAGCAGGTTTACCTGTATCAATATTGCAGAAGTCGCATCTGCGGGTGCACTGTTCACCGCCGATCAAGAAGGTTGCTTCCTTATCCTCCCAACATTCAAAGATATTGGGACAAGCGGCTTCTTGGCAGACGGTGTGAAGTCCTTCTCTAGTTACCAGAGAGCGAAGTGCTGTGTACTCCGGCCCCATGTGCGCTCGGGTCTTAATCCATTCTGGTTTCTTTTCAATGGGCACCTCTGCGTTTCGAGCCTCAATTCGAAGTAATTTTCTTCCATCAGGGGCAAGCATCAGATTGCAACTTTCGCTAGGGCTTCAAAGATATGTCGCTCTAACGAGGGGAGTACTTCTTCAATCTTTACCTCGCGCCCGAGCTCCTTGGAAATGGAAGTGACACCTGCATCTTGGATACCACACGGCACAATCCGGTCGTAATAGGAAAGGTCAGTATCGACGTTTATTGCAAATCCATGCATAGTCACACCGCGCGCAACTCTTATTCCAATTGCAGCAATCTTCCGGTCGCCTTTTTCGCCGCGAAGCCAAACTCCGGATCGCTCGCAATATCTTTCACTCTTAATTCCAAATTCATCACAAACCTTGATTAACGCAGTTTCAATCTCGCGGACAAAGCCAACGACATTATGCTGATCCCTTAGTTTCACAATCGGGTAACCCACGATTTGACCGGGGCCATGAAAGGTAATCTTTCCACCGCGATCCACATCGATGACTTTTGATCCGTCTATGGGTCGTTCGCTATCAAGAGTTCTTCTCCCTGCTGTGAATACCGCAGGATGCTCTAAAAGAAGCAGGGTATTGGGCCGAACGCCATCAGCAATTTCTTGATGAAATTCACGTTGCATCGCCCAAGCCAACTCGTAATCAATGAGTCCAAGCCGCTTCAAATCAACTGGCGCTGTTGTCAATGACACAGAGGTAGCCTACTTTCCTTTCGTTACTCACAGAATTTGCAGGGGCAGAGACCTAAGATAGCCCGTTATGAGCATCACATCCGAGAAGGTAATGAGAAGTAAGGCGAGAAAAGCCCTTTGGTTGGCGATTGTCTCCATAGTCACTTGGCTGGCTATAGGAGGCTTTTCTGGTCAGGCATTTTCAAAGATTTCCAATGTCCAGGAGAACGATAACTCGGCATTCCTGCCGGATACTGCAGAATCGACCGAAGCCGCAAAAATCATCGTTAAATTCTCGGACCAATCTTTAGACCTTCTTCCAACACTTCTAATTGTCGTTGGCGATGTAAGCCCAGTTACGAACCCGGATAAATTTGCGGAAGTCAATGCCTTTGCACAGAGCCTAAGTGCGCGCGTTTTACCGCAATCAAATAAACCACTTTCCACTTACTTTTCACCAGGTGCGCCAATCCAGGCGATTCCATCTGCGGATGGCAAGGCTGCACTGATAAATGTTCAGATAGATTCCGTAATCGCCGGCGAGAATATTGGCGATGAACCTGCTTTACCGCTCGTCATAGAGTTTATTCGGGAAGAAATGAAAAAAGATCTCCCCGGATTAGATTCGCACGTGACTGGACCTGGTGGAATTTTCTCTGATCTCTTTGATGCGTTTGGATCAATCGACACAACACTTCTTCGGACTACTTTGATTGTCGTCGCAGTTATTTTGATTCTCGTCTACCGCTCGCCGATTCTTTGGATTATTCCGCTCTTCACAGCTGGAACGGCGCTCGGACTTGCAACGATGATTGTCTATTACCTGGCCAAAGCAGATTTGGTGGATTTAAATGGCCAAACTCAGGGAATCCTGGATGTTCTTGTCTTAGGTGCGGCAACGGATTATGCGCTTCTATTGATTTCCCGGTATCGCGAGGAGCTCCATCACCACGATTCACGCTTTGATGCGATGAAACGGGCGCTTCGCGGCGTTGTAGAGCCAATAGTTGCTTCCGGCTCTACTGTCATTGCCGGTTTAATGGTGCTTCTTTTAAGTGATCTCTCTAGTAACCGTGGTTTAGGTCCAGTTGGTTCAATCGGAATTGCCTCAGCAATGCTCGCTGCGCTGACCCTTTTACCTGCTCTAATAGTCGTATTCGGTAGATGGATTTTCTGGCCAAAAATTCCGAAATTTGATGACGAGGATGAGAAGTTATCTGGATTCTGGGCAAAGGTGGGAAATTTTGTTGACCGAAGGCCCAAACAAATCTGGATATCAACGGCCCTTGCATTACTAATATTCGCCGGGTTCTCGACCACGCTGAAGAGCGATGGTCTCTCTCAAACCGAGGCCTTCACTACAAGGACAGATTCGGTAATCGGACTTGAGAAATTAGGGGAGCATTTTCCAAGTGGCGAAGGTACCCCGGTTGAGATTGTGGCAAATCAAGCAGATGTTGCCGCGGTCGTTTCAGCAGTTAGTAAAGTATCGAACGTTGCCAGCGTTGCGCCATTAACAATTCAGGATCCGGTCACTCGGAAGCCGACGGATCAGATAAAAGTTGTGGATGGAAAGGTACTTGTTTACGCAATCTTGGATGTACCGGCTGATTCTCAGAAGGCAAAAGCGCTCATTCCCAAGATTCGCCAAGCCGTAAAGTCGGTTGATGAAAATATCTTGGTTGGTGGCCAAACTGCTGTAGGCCATGACATCGATGAATCCTCAAAGCGCGACAATCGGGTGATAATTCCAACGGTTCTATTGCTTATTGCGCTGATTCTAGGTTTGCTCCTACGGAGTATCTTGGCAGCTGGCCTTTTGCTCGCGACGGTAGTCCTTTCATTCCTTGCAACACTTGGAGTTTGTGCATTTGTCTTCGAGCATATCTTTGGTTTCGCTGGGACCGATGCGTCATTCCCTCTCTTTGCCTTCGTATTCCTAGTAGCTCTCGGTATCGATTACAACATTTTCTTGATGACTCGCGTCCGGGAAGAGTCTAAGAAGATTGGAACTCGAGCCGCGGTAATCAAGGGATTGACTGTCACTGGCGGAGTAATTACCTCTGCGGGCGTCGTTTTGGCAGCAACTTTCGGTGTACTTGGTTTGCTACCGCTTGTCTTCTTGGCAGAGATTGGATTTGCGGTGGCATTCGGAGTACTTCTAGACACAATCGTGGTGAGGTCCCTTCTAGTACCGGCGCTGGTCAAAGTCATCGGGCCGAAAATCTGGTGGCCTTCGAAACTGCAGCACGAGCAGAAACAGTAGACGTTGAAGCGGGTCGGGCTCATTGGCTATGGGCTAGCTGGTCGCAACTTTCATGCCCCGCTTCTCCAAGCAGCCGGCTTCTTCATTGGAGCGATCGCAACAAGATCGATTGAAAAGAGGGGCCTGGCTCATGATGAGTTTCCTTTAGCCACGATGCTAGCTAGCGCTGAGGAATTAGTTGAGGAAGATCTAGACCTTGTAGTGGTTGCATCAACAAATGAAGTGCATGCATCACAAGCTCGATTAGCGATTGATGCGGGGATACCTGTCGTTGTTGATAAGCCGATGGGGCTTGATTATTACGAGACCTTGGCGCTATTTGATTACGCCGATGCAAGGGGTGTTCCGATTACAGTTTTCTTCAATCGCCTCTTTGATAGCGATACCCTAACAATCAAGAAGGTAATTGAACAAGGTGAAATTGGAGAGGTTTTTAGATTTGAATCAAGGTTTGAGAGATTTCGCCCTGATAGCAATCCAAATGCTTGGCGCGAAACTACACCTTCGCATCTAGGCGGCGGGCTACTTCTTGATCTTCAGACACATCTAGTTTCAACAGCACTTCATCTATTCGGCCAAGCCGATCTTGAATTTGCCTCGCTCCGAAAGATCCGTGGTGATGTCGAAGATGACGTGCTTTTGGTGCTTAAGCATGTCTGCGGAGTTGATTCGTATCTATCGGTAAGTGCTATTGCAGGCTCACCTGGACCACGAATACGGATGCACGGACGGAGTGGGTCCCTTGTTGCAAAAGAATTGGATCCGCAAGAGTCCTTACTTCGAGCCGGAGTGAAGCCACTCGCAACAGGCTGGAAGGACCCCCAGTCAGCAACAAGTGAATTTAAG
>CAZZIN010000001.1:61036-84954 GCA_964654425.1 uncultured Clavibacter sp.
TTGGTCGAAAATGGAGTAGAAACAACAGTTGTAGAAAAGAGTGACCGAGTAGGTGGTCGGATCACATCTGATTACATCGATGGCTTCACCATCGACCGTGGCTTTCAAGTAGTAAATCCTGCTTATGCAGAGCTAAGGGAGACTGGAGCTCTCGAGGAAATTAACTTTTTTGAGCTGCCCAAAGGGGTTGAGATAGCTAGTTCGAATGGATTACTTCGCGTCGGTGACTTGAGGAGCGATTTACGTTATTTAAAAGACCTCTTAAGGAGTGAAACGGGATCACTTAGAGAGAAGTTAAATTTTCTTTTTTATCTTACCAAGAAGACCGAAGATGTTGAGTTTGAGGTAGCCCTTAGACGCTCTCCCAAGCTATTCAGAAATGTTCTAAAGCCATTCCTAGATGGTGTTTTTCTCTGTGATGCGAGCCGGGTATCAAATCTGATGGCACGCGAACTGATTCATTGGTTCATAAGAGGTAACCCAGGTCTTCCCATGGGTGGAGTAAGAGAGGTGAGTGAGAGGTTAGCTGCGGGCCTAGACATCCAGTTGGAGACAGAAGTGATGAAGGTTTCAAATCAAGAGGTCGTAACAAGCAATGGCATTATGAGGGCAGATGCAGTCATCAACGCGCTTGATCCAATCAATTCAGCCCGCGTTATGGAAATTTTGCCGCCAAAAATGAATCAATCACAAACTTGGTATTTTCAATTGGAATCTGGCGAGATCGGTAGCAAATATCTTCGCGTAGGTGGAGCCGGTCCGGTGGTTAGTTCGGTTGTTATCTCTAACATTGTTGAGAGTTATGCTCCTAAAGGTAAAGCCCTTATGGCTGCAACAACCTTGGGATCAAGTACAGAAAGTGATGTTAGGGGGCATCTCAAGCAAGTGTGGCAACGTGAAACCAGCAATTGGAATCTCTTGAAGGTGCATCAGATAAAGGAATCTTTGCCATTTCATCCACCAAAGAAGCCGTTAGTTTCAAGCTCCGTTAAGGAAGATGGGATCTATCTTGCGGGAGATTGGTTGAGTACTCCATCGCAACAAGGAGCACTCTTGAGTGGAAGGCGCGCTGCAAACGCGGTTATTGCTGATCTATAAGAGCGGCGAGAGCTGGCGCGAGGTGTGGGTAATCGAATTGGAATCCAGAGTCGACTAGCTTCTTTGGCGTAACGCGCTTAGACCCGAGAACTTCTGATGCAAATCCACCTAGAACGATCCGCAGTGCGAATCCTGGTACTGGTATGAGAGCCGGACGGCGAAGAGCTCGTGCGAGTGCAGCGGTGAATTCCTGATTGGTGGCAGGATTAGGAGCGACGAGGTTTACTGGTCCTTCAATCTCTTTTTCTAGCAGATAACAGATGGCTTTGATCTGATCATGAAGCGTTATCCACGACCACCATTGTTTTCCGCTTCCAAGTTTTCCGCCGACCCCAAGTTTGAAAAGTGGCAGCATCTTGCCCATCGCGCCGCTAGTTGGTTCTAGCACTAGCCCAGTTCTTATCTTTACAGTCCTAGTTCCAGAAGCAGAATCTGCAGCCGCTTCCCACTCCTTGCAAACTGCGGCAAGGAAATCATCTCCAGGGCGATCATCTTCAGTTACCGAGCGATTTCCGGTCTCGCCATACCAACCAATCGCACTTGATGAGATAAAGACAACTGGCTTCAATTTTGATACTGCAGTTGCGACGGTGTTGGTTCCAAGCAACCTTGAATTAAGTATTTCAGCCCGATATTTCTTACTCCAACGTTTATCACCTACATTTGCGCCAGCAAGGTGGATGACAGCGTCAACGCCTTCAAGAGCCGCTAGATCAACTTCGCCAGTCACCGGATTCCAAAGCACTTCATCCGGGGATACAACCGGTCGTCTTACTAAACGTTGCACGGTGTGGCCTTCTGATTTTAAGTGTCCGACAAGGGCTGAGCCGATCATTCCGGATGCTCCGGTGATGGCAATTCGCTGCGGAAGTGCCATTAACTACAGTCCTAGATCAGATTCAAAGCGACCTTCTTCTAGTCGCTCTTTCAGCGTAGTTAAGAATCTTGCCGCATCTGCACCATCAACTACGCGATGATCGTAGGAAAGAGCTAAATAGACCATAGAACGGATTGCGATTGTCTCTCCACCATCCTCACCCTTTACTACGGTAGGACGTTTAACTACGGCGCCAAGGCCAAGGATTGCAACCTGGGGTTGATTGATAATCGGGGTGTCAAAGAGCGCACCACGTGATCCGGTATTTGTGATTGTGAAAGTTCCGCCACCTAATTCATCTGGGGCGATCTTGTTATCGCGGGTGCGTTGTGCGACCTCTGCGATTCGACGAGCTATTCCACCCATATTCAGATCTCCGGCATCGCGAATCACTGGAACAAGAAGACCGCGCTCGGTATCAACGGCTACTCCAAGGTGTTCCGCGCCGTGGTAAGTAATTACATCACCTTCGACGGAGGAGTTGAGTACTGGATGAACTTTTAGCGCTTCGCAGACGGCGACTGCGAAGAAAGGAAGGAAGCTTAGTTTAACGCCTTCACGTGCTTCAAAGCCGGCCTTAGCCTTATCGCGAAGCCTCGAAATCTTTGTGATGTCTACTTCGACAACCGTTGTGAGTTGAGCGCTGACTTGCAGTGACTCGATCATTCTCGCAGCAATCACCTTACGAAGGCGCGACATCTTGACCTGAGTTCCGCGAAGAGGCGAAGCTGTAACTGGAGTGGATTTCGCAGGTGCGGAAACAGGAGCGGAAGAACTAGATGCGCTAACAGGTGCTGCCGGTGTGGCGGGTTTGGCCGGAATTGCAGCAAGAACATCTTCTTTTCTAATTCGACCGCCAACGCCCGTGCCCTTTACCTTCGCAAGATCCACGCCATTTTCATTCGCTAACTTGCGAACTATTGGTGTCACATAAGAATCATCGAGCGCTGTCGGTTTTGGAATCAAAGGCGGTGGGGTTTGTGGGGGAGTTGGTACGGCACGCACCGCAGTTGGCGCAGGAGTTGCAACAGGTTGAATTGGCGCTGCGACGGGAGCTGGTTTTGGTGCTGGTGTTTGTGGGACAACAGGTGCTGAAGTTGCTGCCCCAATCGATGCTAGCCGGGCACCAACGGGAACTGTTGAATCGACTGCGACATCGATTGAAAGCAAAGTTCCAGAAACAGGTGCCGGAATTTCAGTATCGACTTTATCTGTGGAGACCTCCAGCAGAGCCTCATCAGCATTTATTTGATCTCCAACTGACTTTAGCCAACGGGTTACTGTTCCTTCAGAAACTGACTCACCTAGAGCAGGCATCGTGACAATCGTCGCGCTGGTCGATTGTGGAGCTACGGGCGCTGTCGGAGTCGGCGGAACTGGCGTTGCAACTTGTGGGGCAGCAGCGACTGGAGTTGCGGCTGGAGGTGCAGGTGGTGCCGCAATAACTGCGCCATCATTGATGACAGCCAACTCAGCACCGACGGCAGCAACTTGGTCTACGGCAACAACAATCTTTGCTAGTACGCCAGCAGCTGGAGATGGAATTTCAGTATCAACTTTGTCGGTAGAAACTTCTAGTAACGGTTCATCAAGTGCAACTTGATCACCTTCAGCCTTTAGCCATCGAGTGACCGTTCCTTCTGTGACGCTCTCTCCAAGTGCGGGCATCTTCACTGAAAAAGTCATCTCATCCCCTCATTACTTCGTGAATCAACTAGTGGATTATCCATGTGCATGGAGTGGTTTTCCAGCCAACGCCATATGCGCCTCACCCATTGCCTCCGAGAGCGTTGGATGGGCATGAATTAATGGTGCAACGTCGAAAGCCTCCGCTTGCCAGTTGAAGATGAGCTGAGCTTCAGCGAGCAATTCGCCAACTCGAGCACCAACCATATGTATTCCTAGGACTGGTCCGTTCTTCTGTGAGACCAATTTAATTGATCCCGAAGTCTTGAGAATTTGAGCCTTACCATTTCCAGCAAGATCATAATTAAGTTCTACAACCTCTAATCCTTTTGCCTTCGCGGCAGCAGTTGTAAGACCGACGGAGGCTACCTCAGGTTCAGAGTAAGTGACGCGCGGGACTCCGTCATAATTGATAGGACGTGGCTTCAATCCGGCGATCTCCTCCGCCACCAAAATTCCTTCTGCAAAACCAACATGTGCAAGTTGCAGCGTTGGGATCAAATCTCCTACCGCCCAAATTCCTGGGATATTTGTCCGACATTTTTCGTCAACGAGAATGTAACCCCGATCCATTTTTATGCCTTGCGCCTCGTAACCCAAATTGGCTGATGTTGGGCCGCGCCCTACAGCGACAAGTAGTACCTCGGCGGTAAATGTCTTTCCATCCTCAAGAGTGACGGTGACTCCATTGGCTGACTTGGTGGCAGATTTAAATCTTGTTCCTAATTCAAAATTTATTCCACGCTTGCGAAAGGCACGCTCAAGTTGCTTACTAGAAGATTCATCTTCAAGAGCGATTAGATGTGGCAACGCTTCGATGATCGTTACTTCAGCCCCAAACGACTTCCAGACAGATGCGAACTCGCAACCAATTACTCCGCCACCTAAGACAATTACTGATTTAGGTACATAATTTAGATGCATTGCATGATCGCTAGTCATAATAGAAGTGCCATCGATTTCAAGTCCTGGGAGAGTCTTTGCGTAAGAACCGGTGGCTAGAACGACATTCTTTCCAGTGTACTTCTCGCCGTTTACTTCTACCGTGTCCTTTGCTACTAACTTGCCGGCACCTTCGACATAAGTGACATTTCTATACTTAACTAAACCTTGAAGCCCCTTGTGAAGCTTTGAAATTACCCCATCTTTATAGCTATTAACCCCAGCCATATCGATTGAATGAAAATCAGCCTTTACGCCGAACTCAGCTGCATGCCTTGTGTTGTCGGCAATCTCTCCGGCATGTAAGAGGGCTTTAGTCGGGATGCAGCCGCGGTGTAAACAGGTTCCACCGAGTTTGTCTTTTTCAATTAAGGCGACCTTTAGTCCAAGTTGTGCAGCTCTTAGTGCGCATGCATATCCACCGCTACCGCCACCGAGAATTACTAAATCGAAATTCGCCACGCTTACCTCAAATCTGCTTCTGCAATCTTGGGGGCTATCTTGCCAGCCTTATTGGCTGACCATGTCCTCGGCGAATGCAAGAAGTGTGCGAAGTGCGACACCTGTTCCGCCTACAGTCGTGTAGCCATGCGGTTTTGACTCATTAAATGCTGGACCTGCGATATCTAAGTGGAGCCAGGGCAGGTCGGTGGCCACAAAATCTTTAAGGAAGAGGCCAGCCACCAGCATGCCACCATTACGCTCACCCGAATTTGCTAGATCAGCCACAGGCGTGTCTAGAGATGCTCTCAACTCTTCTGGAAGCGGCATTGGCCAGAATTGTTCGCCACTTCTCGAAGCACTCTTTAAAAATTCATCACGAAAATCTTCATTATTTGTCATCACAGCGCTCGTCCTTGTTCCGAGGGCCACGACTTGAGCACCTGTAAGGGTTGCCACATCGATAATGCCATGCAACTTACCGTTTTTATTTCCAATTTCAGTAGCTCGTACTAGGGCATCGGCGAGAATCAACCTACCTTCAGCATCTGGATTTAAAACTTCTACAGTCTTGCCACCATAAATATTGATTATGTCACTCGGTCTTGTGGCATTATCGCTAACCATATTCTCGGCAAGCGGCGCCCAAGCATCAATTTCAATTGGAACCTTAAGTTCTGCGATGGCAAGGATTGCAGCTGATACGGCGGCAGCTCCGCTCATATCTGATTTCATGTTCGCCATACCTTGCGGTGGTTTTAGCGCAAGGCCTCCAGTATCAAAAGTGATTCCCTTGCCAACGTATGCAATTCTTTTCTTAGCTCCTTTTGGCCTATAAGAAAGGTGAAGCAATCGCGGAGGATTAGCTGATCCTTGACCCACGCCGATAATTCCGCCGTAGCCGAGGCGCTTCAACTGAACTTCATTTAGTACGTCGACTTTAAGTCCAAGTTTTTTTGCAAGTGGTTGGAATCTTGAAACAAAAGATATGGGGTTTAAGTGACTAGGTGGCGTGTTGACCAAATCTCTAATTAGGTGGGTGTATTTCGCTAAAACTTCTGCGCGCTTTAGCGCCTCAGTGAGTTTCTTATCGCCTGACAAAGTTGTGTGGAGCTCTATTTGGGAAAGTGGCGACTTTCGATCCGCTTTAGTTGATCCACGGAACTCATCAAAAACATAAGATCCAAGAAGTGCACCTTCGGCAATCGCCGCAGCCTCCTCCCGATTCTTATGAGGAAGAGCAAAGGTCGCCCTTGATTGGCCGAGCAAAGAGCGCGCTGCCGATCCCGCGGCACGACGCAGAGTTTCATGGCTTATATCGCCACTTCCCAAACCGGTAAGGACTATCAGCTTCGTTGAGTCACCGGGCAGTTTTGTTACTTCATCTAAGGCTCCGGTTGCGCCCATTTCATTTAGTGCCGCAAGAATCGAAGCAGAATCAAATCGGATGCCACTGGAAAGTATCGTAAGTTGCTTTTTCTCATCTCTCTTTAAACCTAGAACTAGGACATCGCCTGAAATCTGGGCATCGGTCGCGCGAATCGTTGGGGCCATTGCGCTAGGTTATTGGAGTGATGGATTCTGCGCCATTGAAGCACTCGCCATTGCATTCTTTTCATATTGAGGCGAGAGCCAAGTTGGCAGATTTCGGCGGCTGGGAAATGCCTATTGAGTATCCAGCAGATTCTGGAGGCGGAGTAATCAATGAACACACCTGCGTACGGGAGCGCGTTGGACTCTTTGATGTCTCCCATCTAGGTAAAGCCGAAGTAAAGGGCGATGGTGCGCTTGAATATTTAAATGCTTCTCTGACAAATGACTTAGCAAAGATCAATGATGGCCAAGCTCAATACACGATGCTCTGCGACCCAATTTCAGGGGGAGTCGTCGACGATCTAATCGCATATCGTCGGAGTAAAGATGATTTCTTATTAGTACCCAATGCAGCAAATACCGGAGAAGTTATTCGGCGCTTAAGAGATGCAGCGCCACCGGGGATCGAAGTGACTAACAATCACTTTGATTACGCAGTCATAGCACTTCAAGGGCCAAAGGCGCGTGAAGTAATGGGGGAATTGGGATTGAACGCTGAGCTCGATTACATGTCATTTACAAATGGAATTATCGCGGGCAAGGAAGTGATTGTCTGTAGAACTGGATACACAGGTGAATATGGCTTTGAAATATTGCCAAGGTGGAGCGATGCGAACCATGTATGGCAAGCACTTTTTGAACAAGTCAAAGTTCACGATGGTTTAGTTGCAGGCCTGGGGGCGAGAGACACGCTTAGAACTGAGATGGGTTATCCGCTCCACGGACATGAACTATCTCTTGAGATAACACCTGTCCAAGCCGGAGCTAATTGGGCAGTCGGTTGGAAGAAGAAGGATTTTTGGGGCAAAGAAGTTCTAGTTGCTGAGAAAAATGCGGGTGCAAGGAGATTGCTTAGAGGGTTAATCCTAGAAGAGCGCGGAATTCCGCGAGCTGGGATGAAGGTGCAATTCGAATCTCGTGATATCGGCGAGACTACAAGTGGAACTTTTTCACCAAGTTTGAAGGTGGGTATTGCTCTTGCACTCCTTGACCCTAGCGTTGAAATTGGCGCACTAATTTCGATCGATATTCGTGGCAAAACGGTTCGAGCGAAGGTGGTTAAGCCTCCATTCCTGCCTTCGCACGTTCGTTGAATTCGCGCCATTGGGCCACGGAATCAAGTCGATAGCGCGCACGAGTAAGAGCCGCCAAAATTGGTTTTGCGGTAATCAAAATTAGCGTTGCGGTAACAATCGCGCGGGGAAGATCCCAAGAAAGCGCGGTAGCAAAATGAAAGGTGATGAAACGAGAGAGATTTTCGGAGACGCCCCCGCCTGGTAGATAAGAGAGTTGTGTATCGCTTCCAAGTAACCATGGCCAGAGTTGTAAATCCATCAAAAATCCAAACCCGAATGCAGCAACAACTCCATATAGAGCAAGCGCAGTTCGTTCAAGTTTTAAACTTATGTTGCGGGGGATAAAAGCAACGCCCAGTGCAACCCAGCCAGCAGCTAGTATCTGGAAGGGAAGCCAAGGCCCAATTCCTCCCGAAATAAGGGCGCTAACGCTTAGTGCAAGTATTGCAATTACAAATCCAATTTGAACACCGAGCGCACGAGTGGCAAGTATTATCAAAAACCAAATTGGTTCTATTCCGACCGCTCCAGCGCCTAAAAGGCGAAGGGCTGAAATTAGCGCGACCAATACTGAGACAATCGCAACTGTCTTGCTATCTAAGAGTCTTGCATTAATTGCAAGAGCGAGAATCATTATCGCGATGAGCGCAAAGACTGCGGCGAGCCAGGTTGCTTGAGTCAACTCAGTGAATCCCAACTTTTCTATATCAAGGTACAACGGCCAGGTAAAGAGAAAAAGTCCAAGCAGATTAATCGAAATCAGCATTGCCGAGGCTGAGTACTTGATCATCTCAAGGCCTGCTTTACCTCTTGGACATTTAATGCGCCTTTATCGGGAAGCGCTTTGGCGACCTGAGGAGCGAAAGCTGGAGATGAAGTGAGCGCGCTATGGACCTCGCCATCGGAAATTAATTCGCCATCCGCAAGAAAAACGACTCGGTCGCCAAGTTCTGCTACAAGTTCAACATCGTGCGTGGCCAAAACTACAGCGCGCTCCTGACTAGAAATTGAGCGCAAGATTTCAATTAACTTTCGTTTTGCCTGATAATCCAAGCCTCGCGTTGGTTCGTCAAGAACGACAATCTTTGGATCTGCAGAGAGGATTAGGCTTAGGGCAAGACATAGTTTTTGGCCTTCGGAAAGATCGCGCGGATGAACTTCAAAGCGCGTATCGCCCGATAATTTCTCATAAATTCCAATCGTGGTGCCAAAGGCGCATGCGTTATCTTTATCTGCGCGCGCACATTCGCGTTGGATAGAACTTTCAATTAGAAGATCACCTGCTTCTTGGGGAACGAAACCAACCGCAGCAATCAATTCTGGGCCAGTTAATTCGCGCGGATCGCGACCAAGGACCGTCACTTTTCCGGAGAGAATTGGGGTTAGGCCAACTAGTGACTTCAGCAGAGTTGATTTACCTGCCCCGTTCCTTCCCATTATGGCGAGAATTTCGCCCGAATGAATCTTGAGGCTGACTTTCTGGAGAGCAAACTGTGAATCAGAATCTCGGTAGGAAGCAGAAAGTGCCTCAATCTTTGCAAGCTCTACGCCCGTTTTAGGAGTAGAGCTTTGAATATTTAGTTTTAGGTCAGGCGCTGCTTTGCGGAACTCCCGAACTGTCAAAGCGACCTCCGGAAGATTGACCACTCGAGAGAGTTCCACAAGGGGAGGAGCAATTTTCGAAGAGGACATAATCGATTTTGTAGGACCTAAATCGACTTCGCCTGAACCCTTGATGAGAAGTATTCGATCTACGAATTGAATAACTCGCTCAAGTCTGTGTTCTGCGATAACTACTGTGAGCCCTAGATCGCTCACCAGCCTGTGAAGGATCGATAGAACCTCTTCGGCGGCAATCGGGTCCAATGCACTTGTTGGTTCATCCAGAAGTAGAACTCTCGGTTGCGCAACAAGGGCGGCTGCGATGGCGACCCGCTGTTGTTCACCACCGCTAAGGGAAGAAATCTCTCGATTACGGAGTTCGGTAAGCGCGAGTAGATCCAACACCTCCTCGACCCGCTTTCGCATCGCCTCGGGAGGTATTCCGAGCGTCTCTAGCGTAAATGCAATCTCATCCTCTACAACTTCGCAGACAAAGCCATTAATTGGGTTTTGTCCGACGATGCCAACAACATCTGAGAGTTCACCAGGCTTTAGCAGGCGCGTTGATCGACCTGCTACTTCAATTTCGCCGCTGAGAATTCCGCCTGTGTGATGCGGAACTAGGCCATTCATCAAGCGCAAAATGCTGCTCTTGCCAATTCCAGTCTCTCCGATGACCAGCACGAACTCACTTTCAGAGAGCGAGAAACTCAAGTTCTCGATGATGGTCTGTTCTGAATTGGGATAAATAAGCGAGACGTCCTTGAACTTGATCATTGAAGCACCACCACAGGAGCCAAAATGAGAAGGGCCACCAGAGCCGAACCAATTAATCCGCTGAAAGCCAATGCAGGCAAGATGGTCGCGAGATAAAGGGCGGGCAGTAATGAAATTGTATGTGTGCTATCCCATTTGCTGGGGCGGTAGCGGGATGGATTTTGAAATGCACCATACCCTCGAGCTTCAAGAGCTGCGGCAAGATCAAGAGAACGTGAAACTGCATCCTCCAATACCGGGGTGCCAATTCTTCGCCAACTTTTGAAACCGCGTGCTGATTGGCCCCGCAAAAATTGTGCCTGTCGAACTCGGAGCACGCTCTGAGCAAATTGAGGCGCAAGTGTGGTTGCGAGCGCGGCAGCCACTCCAACTCCGTAGAGCTTCCTTGGAATTACTTTCAAAATTCGAGTTGGTGTAGTTAACGAGTTTGCTGCGCCAAAAGTAATTATCAAGGCTGCAAAAAGAGTTGCTTCTCCAAATGCAGACGATAAGCGCTGGGTGGTCACTTCACCACCAATTCGAATTCCGACAAGAAAATCTGGAAGTTGCAATTGTGGAATAGAGAAAAGAACCGCTCCGGGCATCGGAACTCCGATTAGGACTGCAAAAATCATTCGAATCAAGACTGCAAAAATCGCAAGGCGAATAGCAAGGAAGAAGGTCGAAGGCCTTAACCGACTTCCGCCAAGCAAGTAGGCCATTGCAATGACTGAGGAAATAGCGACAAGGTTGTATGAGATTTCATCCAGCCTAATCAAAGCTGTAACTAGGCATAATGCCCAGAGCCAGAAAAAGACTGGATGAATCTCGCGCTTCAAAGTCCGACCTATTTGGAGTTTCTTCGACGAAGGGCGACAACTCCTACTAGTAGAGCAATTACTGCTAAGCCAGCTAGAGCAATGGAATTATTGTTACTTGTGCTTTCGGGCTCCTCTTGCGTGGCGATGGCTTCGGGTTCTGTTGCACTTAAAAGTGCCATATCAATCTCTGCGCCACACTCTTGCGCCGGATAGCCTGCGATGCCACAGATTAAACCTGAATCTGCCGCTCTCACTTCAAGAACTTCATTAAGCACATCAAGTCCGACCGAACCTGCGGGAACGACTACGCAATCCTTGAAAAATTCGCGCGGAGTCTCACCTACAGGGGCAATTTCGGCAACGCCAAAGTCGACTACTAATCCAACTCGAACCTTTCCGGCTACCTCGGAGACCTCACCACAAAGTTCTGTGAAATTCGGATCCATCATGGGAGATGTAGCTGGGATGTCATTACTGCTGGCGGTGAATGTCCAACCTTCGACATCGCCATCCTTTAATTCAACCGAAGGGCCAGTCATAGCTGCAGTCCATGAAGTTGAACCTGAAGGCGCTTGGAAATATCCCCAATAGCGATAACCGCTCTCGGCATGCGCACTCGGGATTTGAAGAAAAGATATGAATATGGAGAGTACTAATAAAAATCTTTTGAACATGTGAACCTTTCAATGAAGAAAGAGAGCTCACGATGGCGAAAAAAATCTCCGCCCCGCAAACCTCGACGGGTGGTCTTAGAAGTTATCGACGAATTGGTAATCCGACTTACGCCCAATCGAGCGCTTACGGTTGCGGGTCAGCGTCGGATTTTCACCGACTTCCCCAATAACGTCGACTATGAAGTTGTGGGCGCAATAAACCACTTATAGACCCGACTGGCAAGGAGGCGCTACGCTTCGAAACATGGAACATAGACGACTCGGTAGCTCTGGAATGTATGTCAGTGAAATTACCTATGGAAATTGGATCACCCACGGCTCCCAAGTCGAGCAGGATGCCGCCATAAAGTGCGTTCGCGCTGCGATCGATAATGGCATAACCACCTTTGATACTGCCGATGTCTACGCTGGAACTCGAGCAGAGACTGTGCTGGGCAAAGCGCTCAAAGGTGTGCGACGCGAGTCCTATGAATTGCTCACAAAGGTTTACTGGCCAACTGGTCCAGGAAAGAACGACCGGGGATTATCTAGAAAACACATCATGGAATCGGTCCATGCCTCACTTAAGCGTCTACAAACTGATCACATTGATCTCTATCAGATGCACCGTTTTGATTTTGAAACTCCACTCGAGGAGTCATTATCTGCTTTCGATGACTTGATTCGTCAAGGCAAAGTGCATTACATCGGCTTCTCCGAATGGACAGCCGGGCAGATTCGTGATGCCCTCAAAATCCAAGATAGTCGTGGGTACACCCGCTTCGTCTCTAGCCAACCCCAGTATTCAATGCTCTGGCGAGTAATAGAGGCGGAGGTTGTACCGCTTTCAAAAGATAATGGAATCGGCCAGATTGTCTGGTCGCCCATCGCTCAAGGCGCCCTATCGGGCAAATATTTGCCGGGTAAGAAACCACCTGCTGGCTCCCGTGCTACCGATAAGAAAGGTGGAGCTAACATGATTTCGCGTTGGATGCGAGATGAGGTGTTGGAGGCGGTTCAGAAGCTAAAGCCGATTGCGGAGCGAAATGATTTAACGCTTGCCCAACTAGCAGTCGCATGGGTTCTAAATAATCCAAATGTTTCAAGTGCGATTATTGGTGCAACGAAACCTTCCCAGATTAAAGAGAATGTGAAGGCAAGTGGCGTCAAATTGGATTCTTCAACTCTTAGCGAAATTGATCGGGTGCTTGGTTCTCTTCCAGAGAAAGACCCATCCAAGACAGTCTCACCAAACCCACGAGCCTAATTTTTCGCTTTAGTTAGACTGAAGCCCCGCGTTTCACTTTTGGCGTAGGTGCGCGGAGTTTTCTTATTTGGGTGGAGCGCAGCCAACCATACATACCAAGTCCTTTAAGGCTTGTGCCTGGGTAGCGAGAGGTAACTTCGCGCTTTATTTTCCTGCTTAAGAAAAATCCATCCATTATCGAGAAAAGAAGGACCGAGTACATAAGAACGATTGCTGCTAGTTGAATTTCAAGAACTGGCACGATAGTCATAAAGAGCACTAGAACAATGACAGGGAGGAAGTATTCTCCGATTGATCTTCGAGCATCGACGTAATCTCTTATAAATCTCCTGACCGGGCCACGATCACGTAAAGGGAGTGCATTTTCATCGCCGCGCATGTAGGCCTGACGTTGAGCAGCTCGGGCAATGCGCGCTTGATTTTTCTGTTGCTTCTTTGCCTCTTTAGTTGCCGCAGGGGCTAGTCTTCGAAAAACTCGCTGCTCTTCTGCTTCTTTGCGTTTTGGCGTTGGTCGGCCTTTTTTATCGGACATGTTCTTAAGGTAGAGCGAGCATTCGCTCTAGCGCAACTCGTGCATGATGAGCGATCTTCGAGTCGACCTTTATCTCATTAATAACCTTGCCGTTTGCTACCGATTCAAGGGCCCAAACAAGATGCGGCAGGTCAATGCGATTCATTGTCGAGCAATAACAAACGGTCTTATCAAGGAAGAAAACTTTTTTATCCGGATTTGAGGCGGCAAGGCGTTTAACCAGATTGAGCTCAGTACCAACGGCCCAAGCTGATCCGGCTGGGGCTTCGCGCACCGTCTTGATAATCATCTCTGTACTACCCACGACATCGGCACTCTTGACGACATCATGTTGACATTCTGGGTGGACTAGAACATTGACCCCAGGAACTCGCTCTCGTATCTCAGCAACGTTCCTAGCGCTAAATCTTCCATGCACCGAACAGTGTCCCCGCCAGAGAATGACTCGAGCGGATCTAAGCTCTTCATCGGTCAGCCCACCACGAGGTTTCCATGGGTTCCAGAGCACGCAATTTTCGAGCTTTAGACCAAGTTTTAGTACCGCTGTGTTCCTACCCAAGTGTTGATCAGGTAGGAAGAAGACCTTGTCGCCCTTTTCAAAAGCCCATCGCATTGCTCGCTCTGCATTTGAGGAGGTGCAGATCGTTCCACCATTTTCACCGGTAAATGACTTGATCGCAGCCGTTGAATTCATGTAAGTAACAGGGATGGTCTTCGAGGCAATTCCAACTTCCTGCATAACTTTCCACGCGTCCTCAACTTGATTTGCCGCTGCCATATCCGCCATCGAACAGCCCGCAGCCAAATCAGGAAGGATCACTTGTTGCGATGGACTTGTGAGAATATCGGCGCTCTCGGCCATGAAGTGAACACCGCAGAAAAAGATGTATTGAGCATCGTTGCGCTGTGCGGCTGCTTGGGCTAACTTGAATGAATCACCAGTTATATCGGCGAATCGAATTACTTCATCGCGTTGATAATGATGGCCAAGGATCATCGCCTTACTTCCGAGTTGAGCTTTTGCCTGTTCTGCTCGCTCTACTAGATCAGGATCGCTTGCATGGGGCAATTCACCCGTGCAGGAGACGCCTCTCTCACTCGAGAGGTCGGCGCCCTGACCAAGGAGAAGTAATTGGCCGATGCCGGAAAGCCCACTCATTGCGACATTATCCCGCTATTGCGAGTAAAGTTCTGTCCGTAGGAAATGTAGATCACGGAGGCGGAAGAATGAGCACAGATACTGCAACGGGAATCGTCCTTACCCCAGGCGCTGCTGAAAAGGTCGCATCTCTGCTGGCCCAAGAAGGTCGCGATGATTTGAGACTTCGGGTGGCGGTACAACCTGGTGGCTGTTCTGGTCTTCGCTATCAGCTCTATTTCGATGACCGCGCTCTTGATGGCGATGCAGTTGTCGAATTTGGGTCAGTAAAGGTCGTTACCGACAAAATGAGTACGCCGTATTTGATGGGCGCTACTATCGATTTTGTTGACACAATCCAGAAGCAAGGCTTCACTATCGATAACCCAAATGCCCAGGGCTCTTGCGCTTGTGGAGATTCCTTCAACTAAATTATTAGAGGCTAGCGAAGTTTCGAAACCACATCTTTCAGGGCGAGCACTAGCTGATCTAATTGAGATTCAGTCTGGGTGTTTTTCAAGGTAAGTCTTATTTGGCCATCGGGCCCAAAACCCATCGCCTCTAGTACGTGACTTGGCGATAAGGCGCCCGCGCCACAAGCAGAACCTGCATCGACCTTGATACCACGTTGGTCGAGCTGACGGAGAAGTTCCTCGGCCACTACATCTTTGAAGATCAGTGCAATATTTCTTGGATCGGATTTTTCTAAATTACCAATAACAATCACATCGCTAATCTCCGTTGCGATTCTTCTGCGAAGAGTTGAATTAAAACTAGCTAATCTTGTTCTTTTCTCGCTCAAATCTCTTACCCAATCCGCCAAAGCAAGTGCGGTCAAAATAAGTAATGGCTTTGAGAAAGATCCAAAGAGTCGACGTTTATCAATTGGCGGAATAGGGGAGCGCCACTTCGATTCTCCACTTACCGCAAGAATTGCCAATCCTTCGGGTCCAGCAAAACTGCGTGGGTCCCAAAGAGCTACATCCCATTTCTCCGGTAAGCGCTTTGGATTGAAACTAGCGGTGAGATCAGCGATGATGCCAACACTTGTGCCTGATAATGGAGACTGCTCAACTCCGGTCTCTCTATTAGTGGCCTGCCAAAACACCCAATCAGCATCACTTCCTCCCAAAGCTTCGCTGTAATCAAAAATTCCGTCAGCTCCACAGGGCAGGGTGCGCACCTTTCTGCCGCTTGCTTGATACTCACGGGCAAAGGCGTGGACCACTTGGCGATCTGTTCCGCCATGGATGAAGGCTCCAGTTGAATTTTTCAGAGCACCCGCGAGTGCGGACCAGTAACCAAAGCCAATTTCGCCCACAAATTCAAGATTGGTTTTATCTACTCCAAGATTTGAAGCGATACTTTCGCGAGACTCTTCTACGACATTACGAAATTCTGCTGAGTCATGGTGCAACTTCGATGGGTCATGCCAGCCATAGCCAAAAACACTCTCAATTGCTGATGATGCAGCAGGGGATAGAGGCAAGGTACTTGCGAAGTCGAGGCCACTTTCTGGACCTGTGATTGGGGACACCCTTGGAACGCTACCGGCTAAAGGGCTGGTTAGCGACCGGCGACTATCCTTAGAGGGTGTTTGGATCGAAACGGTCGCTCAAATTCACCCCGTTATTAGCCCCTTTCCTTCTTGGTGGCTGCTCGAGTGAAGAGGTAACTGGAATTGGTTTCAACGAGAATGTAACGAGCGTAAATCAGACCTCCTTTGGACTTTGGCAAGGCGCTTGGTTAGCCGCTGCTGTCGTTGGCGCGTTCACCATGATCCTGATCTTGTGGCCAGCAATCTTCCATCGCAAAAAAGATGAGAAGTTTCCCAAGCAGTTTCAGTACAACGTACCGGCTGAAATCGCTTACACAGTCATCCCATTCATAATCATCGCCGTTCTTTTTGGTTACACCGCGAAAGCCCAGAACGAGATCACCGCAGTTTCGCCTGCGACTGCAAGCGAAGTTCACGATGTAACTGTTAACGCGATTCAATGGTCTTGGCAATTCACCTATGAAGAAGCCGGCCCCGGAACGACTGTCACAGGCACGCCAGCTCAACCGCCAACTCTTTACCTGCCACAAGGTGAACCGGTTCGATTCAAGATCACGGCTTCAGATGTTGTACATGGCTTCTGGGTCCCTGCATTCATGATCCAGATTCAAAATATTCCCGGATTTGAAAACGAAATTGAATTCACTGCAAATGAACTAGGAACCTTCGTGGGACGCTGCAACATCCTCTGCGGCAGACAACACTCCCAAATGCTCTTTGATGTGAAGGTAGTAACTCCGGCCGAATATGACGCCTACATACAATCCCTCAAGGCAGGTGCCACTTCATGACAACTTACGCGACTCGGCCAGCAGAACGCTCGCTTCCAAAGCAGCCAACGCCAACAAGTAAGGGGAAGCTTGCTCTCAAGCTTCTTACTACTACAGACCATAAGGTGATTGGTTATCTCTACCTTGGTACGTCATTTTTCTGGTTCTTAATTGGAGGCTTGTTGGCCCTTGCAATCCGTGCCGAACTTGCCCAGCCTGGGATGCAGTTCATGAGCGCCGAGCAATACAACCAAGTCTTCACAATGCATGGAACGATCATGTTGCTGATGTTCGCAACCCCACTCTTTGTCGGCTTTGCAAATGTGATAATGCCGCTTCAAATTGGCGCCGCAGATGTTGCTTTCCCGCGCATGAACATGCTTTCTTATTGGCTCTATTTCTTCGGAAGCATCATGGCTACGGCTGGTTTCTTGACGCCTAGTGGGGCTGCTTCATTTGGATGGACTGCATACGCACCGCTTTCAAATCACATTTACTCCCCAGGAATCGGTGCGGATCTATGGATTGTCGGACTTGCAGTTAGCGGACTTGGAACGATCCTTGGCGGCGTCAACTTCGTAACAACAATCTTTACGATGCGCGCTCCCGGTATGACGATGTTCCGGATGCCTATCTTCACTTGGAATACCTTGCTCACAGCTATCTTGGTTCTTATTGCTTTCCCGCCGCTCGCAGCCGCTTTACTTGCTCTTGAATCCGATCGACTTTTTGGTTCTCATATTTTCGATCCGGCAAATGGTGGAGCGATGTTATGGCAACACATTTTCTGGTTCTTCGGCCATCCTGAGGTATATATCTTGGCGCTTCCATTCTTTGGAATCGCGACCGAGATCTTGCCGGTTTTTAGCAGGAAACCGATTTTCGGTTACAAAGGTTTGATTGCTGCCACAATCGCAATCGCAGCGCTCTCAGTCGCGGTCTGGGCCCACCACATGTATGCCAGCGGCCAAGTCGATCTCGCCTTCTTCTCCTTCATGACCTTTTTGATCGCCGTTCCTACCGGTGTGAAATTCTTCAATTGGATTGGAACTATGTGGCGAGGCTCGCTCACCTTTGAGACACCGATGCTCTGGGTTATGGGCTTTCTCATCACATTCTTACTTGGAGGATTGACTGGAGTTATTCTTGCTAGCCCACCACTTGATTTCGCCGTATCTGCTTCTTACTTTGTCGTTGCCCACTTCCACTACGTCCTATTCGGAACCGTAGTTTTTGCAATGTTCGCCGGTTTCTATTTCTGGTGGCCAAAAATGACCGGGCGTATGCTTAATGAAAGATTAGGAAAGATTCATTTCTGGACGCTTTTCATCGGATTCCATACGACTTTCTTGATCCAACATTGGCTAGGTATAAAAGGTTTCCCACGTCGCTACGCCGATTATTTAGCTACGGATGGTTTTACCTTCATGAACATGGTTTCAACCGTTGGTGCCGCGCTTCTCGCGCTCTCCATGATTCCATTTGCCATAAATATCTGGATTACTCGTAGCGCACCGAAGGTTTCGAGTAACGATCCTTGGGGCTATGGCGCCTCACTCGAATGGGCGACAAGTTGCCCACCTCCTCGCCACAACTTCCTTTCTATGCCTCGGATTCGTTCCGAGCGCCCAGCCTTTGATCTGCACCATCCAGAACATGCTGAGATTATCGGGCATAAGAAGGCTGGAGTTCACTAATGAAGATTGGCTACAGACTCTTTCTATTTCTCTTCTTCTTCTATGGGTTACTAGCAATCGTCTATTGGCGTATGGCGAATGAGACGGTAGGAATAACTGCACTTGCGCTCTGTTCTGGCTTGGCGCTGATAATTGGTTATTACTTCTGGTTCATCAATCGACGCACCGGCGGTGTACTCCCTGAAGATAACTCAAGTGCGGAGATTTCAGATGGCGCCGGGGAACTTGGTTTCTATAGTCCTTATTCTTGGTGGCCTCTTCCCGTTGCAGTAGCAGCGACCGGAGCTGGTTTGGGGTTAATTATTGGTTGGTGGTTGACGCTTATCGCCGTTGGAGCGCTACTGATATCGGTTCTAGGTTTTGTTCTTGAGTATGAAAAACCTGGTAAATCCGCAGAACACTAAGTAGAGTCGGGCAATGTCTGACATTCGCGCCGAAATACATAATTCAGGAATAAACGAACTCCGCTCTTGTAGCATCAAGATCTCGGCTCCGGCTGCTGAAGTGTTCAAAGTCATATCCACCCCAGGCCTCCACTCTGAAATTGATGGATCGAAGACTGTCAAAGGTGTGAATTGGGGGCCGGAGCGGTTGACTCTCGGCGCAAAGTTTGGAATGCAGATGAAGATTGGCGTACCTTACAAAATCACGAACATCGTTGTTGATTACAAGGAAAATGAACTAATCGCCTGGAGACATTTAGGACGGTGGGTCTGGCGCTATGAACTAAAATCGCTTTCACCAAATGAAACGTTGGTAACTGAGAGTTTTGATGCGCGGCCTTCTCATTTGAAGTGGTGGCTCAATATGCGCAATGCATATCAAATGGCAGAGAAATCAATGGCTAAAACCTTGGTTAAGTTAAAGGTTTATTGCGAATCCGCCACGAAGCAATAACTGCTAGTGGTGACCATCCTCTAGCTCCAACATCTCTTTAGAAGTTGGCTTAGCAATCTGCTCTTGGCTCGCACGCGACATTCGAGAGCGAATCTTGCCTTTAAACCCTTCAGGGTTGGCAACTCCATTCTCATCGGCGGCGCCAATTTCTAGAGCGGGGAGTTGTTCGTGACTTGTTAGAGCGAAGGCCTTTTCAGGAGAAAGTGGTTCATGTACTTCAATAAATTCTCCATGTGGCAACATGACAAGTCGACCCGTCTCACGACCATGAAGTACTTTTTCACGATCGGCTCGTTGTAAGGAGAGACAGATTCGCTTGGTGACGACGAATGCGATTGGAGGTAGGACCAGTAGGCCAATTCGCGAGAACCACATGATTTGATTAATTGCGAGATCAAAATGGGTGGCAAGGAGGTCATTTCCGCCATTGATCAACGCGACCATAGCGAATGTGAGCGACATGGCGCCGATTGCTGTTCGGTTCGGGTTATTGCGTGGCCGATCGAGGAGATGATGCTCTCTCTTATCGCCGGTCATCCATTGTTCGATGAATGGATAGAAGGCCATCAGGGTGAAGATGATTCCCGGAATAATTAATCCAGGGATAAGAATGTTCCAAGAAATCGTAAATCCAAAGGCATGCGTTTCAATCGGGGGAGCCGCGCGAACAAGGCCATCTAGCCATCCCATATACCAATCCGGTTGAGAGCCAGCCCCAATCTGGCCCGGGTTATAAGGGCCAAAAATCCAGATTGGATTTATTTGAGCTACTGCGCCAAGAAATGCTGTTACGCCAAAGACGATGAAGAAGAAGCCGCCTGCTTTCGCCATGTAAACCGGCATGAGCGGGTAGCCGACAACATTTTTCTCAGTTCTGCCTGGGCCTGGGTATTGGGTGTGCTTCTGGTACCAGACCAACATCAAGTGCGCTGTAATTAGAGCGAGCATGATTCCTGGAATTAAGAGGATATGTGCAGCATAGATTCGTTGGATAAACATCTCACCGGGGAATGCTCCACCGAAAAGGAAGTAAGAGAGATAAGAGCCCACGACCGGGATTGCTTGCAAAATTGCCTCAGCAATACGGATTCCCGTACCGGAGAGAAGATCATCAGGAAGTGAATATCCCAAGAACCCTTCAACAATTCCAAGAGTAAGTAGCGCAACACCGATAATCCAATTTAGCTCACGAGGCTTGCGAAATGCGCCGGTGAAGAAAACGCGCATCATGTGAACAACCATCGCCGCCATGAAAATCAACGCCGCCCAGTGATGGACTTGGCGCATCAAAAGTCCGCCGCGGACATCAAAGGAGATGTGCAGCGCCGATGCGTATGCAGCTGACATCTTTACGCCATTTAGTGGTTCATAAGAACCTTCATATTCGACTTCGCGCATCGAGGGGTCAAACCAGAAAGTAAGAAATGTTCCCGAGAGAAGCAAAATCACAAAGGAGTACATGACAATTTCACCAAGCATGAATGACCAATGATCTGGGAAAACTTTCGTAAGAGTCTTCTTCATCCACTTTGCTGCCCCGGTGCGCTCATCTACGAAGTTAGCTGTACCTCCAGCCAATCTCTCCCGTGCGCTCATTTGGAATCACGCCCCCAGAAACTCGGTCCGATTGCTTCACTAAATGGCGCCTTTGCCACTAGATACCCCTCGGCATCAACGGTGATAGCCAATTGTGGCAGTGGTCGAGCCGCCGGTCCAAAGATAACTTTTGCCGCCCTTGTGACATCAAAGGTGGATTGGTGACATGGGCAGAGGAGGTGCTTAGTCGTCTGTTCATAGAGAGCCACAGCGCATCCCATATGGGAGCAGATCTTTGAAAAGGCGATGATTCCTTCGTAAGTCCATGAAAGACGCTCGGCATCAAGATTGAACTCTTCGGGACGGATACGGATAAGAAGCACTGAGTCTTGGGCAATGTCATCGAGATGGCGAACTTTGCCGGCCGGAAATTGTGGTTGAACTTGTGCTACTCCACCGACTTCTAAATCGGAAGGCTTTATTGGCCGATCGCCCGGGTCTGTGACAAGTCTTGTTCCAGCTTTCCAATTTGTCTCATTCAAATCATTTTCTGGAAGCGGGCCAAGGTCACGCAAGAGAAGGAGCGGGGATAAGCCAACAAGACCGAGAGAAAGCCCCAAGGTGCGTTTGATGAGTGGGCGTCGACCCAAACCTGCTTGAGACGAACCTTCCTTAACGGTAGCTACGAAAGCGGCCCGATCATCGTCCTTTGAACGCTGCTCTTTTCGATAATCGACAACCTCATGGTCAGGCATAAGAGTTTTAGCCCAATGAACTGCGCCCATGCCAATGAAGAAGAGCGCCATCGCAAGGCCAAGGCCGAGGAAGAGTTGGTGGGCATTTGTCGTGCCAAAAATGGGAAGAAAGATAAGCACATCTTGTGGAATACCTACATATGCATAAATAAAGAGAATCGTTCCGAAGGCCGAGAGTAGAAAGAGAATCGAAACTTGTCGTTCAGCTTTTTTTGCCGCCCTTGGATCAACATCGCTCTTGCGATGTACATGCTCAGGTAAACCTGGATCGGATAGCGGCTCTAACTCTTTTTTGGTATCACTCATTTTTCATTCCGCCTGTTAGCGCGCCTTCGATGTTAGCCAAACTGCAATTCCAATAAGTAATCCAAGGCCAAGCACCCAGCCAACTGCACCTTCAGTTACAGGCCCAACTCGACCAAGCGCAGCGCCGCCTTGAGATGGTTCACTTTCAACAAACTTGATCCACTTAATTATCGAGAGCTTCTCTTCATGAGTAAGAACTGAGTTAGCAAAAACCGGCATCGCTTGGGGTCCAGTCACCATCGCTTCATAGATATGTCTTGGTTCGACACCCATCACTGTGGGTGCATACTTTCCTTGCGTTAGCGCACCGCCTTGGCCAACAAGGTTGTGGCACATTGCGCAATTTGTTCGGAAAAGCTGTCCGCCTTCGGCGGTATTACCATCACGTTCCCACGCTAGTTCTGCATTCGTTACGGCAGCAGGACCAGGGGCAAGTGATGCAACATATGCAGCAAGTGCAGCGGTCTCTCGTTCGTCATAGACAGGTTCTTTACGCATTGCCTGTTGGCTCATATCCGCCATAGGCATACGACCAGTTGCGACCTGAAAATCTACTGATGCGGCGCCAACTCCAATAAGTGATGGTGCAGCCCCGGCGCCCTCGGCATTTAGGCCGTGGCAGGAAGAGCATCCTCTTGCAAATATTTCTTTGCCTTCGGCAATCAAAGTTGCCTTATCGACCGACGAGATATCCTGTTTCACTTCGGTTGCAGCTTGGGCAACGGTGAAGCCGACTCCAGCTACAAAAAGCGCTATGAAAAGAAGGAATGGTCCAGCAAATCTATGTCGGCGATACCGCGATAGGAAACCAAGGGCCCTAGTCATTATTGCACCAAGTAGATAGCTGAGAACAAGGCGATCCAAACGATGTCAACGAAGTGCCAGTAATAAGAGACAACGATTGCAGTAGTGGCTTGCGAGTGTCCGAAGCGACGCGCCTTTGAAACGCGAATCATCACAATTAAGAACGCGAGTAGTCCGCCCGTAACATGCAAACCATGGAAACCAGTTGCAAGATAGAAAACCGAACCGTATGGTGCAGAGGAGAGTGTTAAACCTTCATGAACGAGTTCGGCATATTCAAAAACTTGACCGCCGATGAAAAAAGCACCCATGACGAATGTGAGGGCAAACCATTCCCGCATTCCCCATTTTGATATTTGCCAAATCCTTCCAGTTCGTGCGTTCTGAAAACGCTCAGCTGCAAATACTCCGAACTGGCAAGTTACCGAGGACAAAACCAATACGGTGGTGTTGATTGCTGAGAACGGAATGTTGAGCATTTCTACCGACTCGGCCCAGATCTCTGGACCCTGGACTGCGCGAGTAGTGAAATACATTGCAAAGAGAGCCGCGAAGAACATCAACTCGCTTGAGAGCCATACGATCGTTCCGACTGCGACGATATTTGGTCGGTTAAGCCGCGAAGAAGGTGCGGCGACGGCGCTGGACATGTCCCGGATTATTCCGGAAAAGCCCTTCTAATACCCCTTTCCGTGAGTCGGGTGAGCCGGTGAAGCGCATCACTTAGCCGGCCATATCAATGATGTGGTCGATGTTGGCTCTAGACTCACCTCACTATGTCGACCTTCAAAATCGTCTTGTATTCCGATGACTTAACTGTGAGGGAGACTGTAAAGCGGGCTCTAGGTAAAAGGTTGGCCGCGGGGTTGCCCGAAAATGAGGTAATCGAATTTGCAACAGCCGATGCCCTCCGCCTCTTTGTAGATTCGAAGAAGGTAGGAAGGAAGACTCGCGTAGACCTATTTATCCTCGACGGTGAGGCAACGCCGGAAGGCGGAATGGGGCTGGCTCGACAATTAAAGGACGAGATTTTCGATTGCCCTCCGACCTTGCTACTAGTTGCAAGAGAGCAAGATGCATGGCTTGCCGGTTGGTCACGTGCTGATGGAGTTA
>CAZZIN010000002.1:0-74150 GCA_964654425.1 uncultured Clavibacter sp.
CACACTTCGGGGAAACCCTAAGTCTAAAGTTGAGAATTAGGGTTAAAAGAGAGGCGTATCGTGGCAACACCACAGAATTATTTAGCAGTTATAAAAGTAGTTGGCATCGGCGGCGGCGGAGTTAACGCTGTAAATCGAATGATTGACGCAGGTCTTAAGGGCGTCGAGTTCATCGCGATTAATACTGATGCACAAGCGCTTCTCATGAGTGATGCAGATGTGAAGTTAGATATCGGTAGAAAGTTAACGCGCGGCCTTGGCGCTGGCGCTAATCCAGAAGTAGGTAAGCAAGCGGCGATTGATCACACCGAAGAAATTCAAGAAGTTTTACGCGGTTCAGATATGGTCTTCATTACCGCGGGCGAAGGTGGCGGAACTGGAACTGGCGGAGCCCCTATCGTTGCAAAGATTGCAAAAGAGCTAGGCGCTTTGACTGTCGGCGTCGTTACTCGACCTTTTAATTTTGAAGGAAAGCGACGTGCTACTCAAGCAGAGATTGGAATCGAAGAGTTAAGAAGTGAAGTCGACACTTTAATCGTAATTCCAAATGAGCGCCTCCTTTCTATCTCCGATCGCTCTATCTCTGCTCCAGAAGCATTCAAGACCGCAGATCAAGTTTTGCTCTCCGGCGTTCAAGGAATAACAGATTTAATTACGACACCTGGTTTGATAAATCTCGATTTCGCTGATGTCAAAAGTGTCATGGATGGCGCCGGCTCTGCGTTAATGGGAATCGGTTCGGCTAGGGGAGAAGCTCGCGCTACTCGGGCTGCAGAACTAGCAATCTCCTCACCTCTTCTAGAGGCATCAATCGAGGGCGCACACGGCGTCCTACTTTCGATTGCAGGTGGATCAGATCTTGGTCTATTTGAGATTAGTGAAGCAGCTAGCTTGGTCGCAAAGTGCGCACACCCAGATGCCAACATAATCTTTGGAACGGTTATCGATGATTCCCTTGGCGATGAGGTCCGCGTGACCGTTATCGCTGCTGGCTTTGAGGGGGGCGCCCCAAAGCGAGTTTCAGTCCCCGTGATTTCAACTGCGGGACTTAATGGTCAAGCCGACCCAATCCCAGCAAACGATCCGATTCAAGTTGCGATAGCAACACCGGAGGAGAAGCCGCGTCGTCGGATCACATTCGAGGAGCTAGTCGCACAGGACGATCTCGATGTCCCTGACTTCATGAAGTAGGGATGCCCCAAACTCTTTTCACCTCCAGAACTGGGGGAGTTAGTTCTCCTCCTTTTGACTCTTTCAATTTAGCAGTTCATGTTGGCGATGATTCAAACTCAGTGCTCGCAAATCGAAAGATTTTTGCTTCGAAGATTGGGCTAAGTCTCGATCGCATCTATTTCATGAATCAAGTCCACGGGCGAGAAGTCGCAACCATTGATGCTTCTTCAATTAGCGCTACGGAACCAACTGCCGATGCTCTTTTTACGACACTAAAAGGACGAGCGCTGGTTGTACTTGTCGCGGATTGCACCCCACTTCTTCTTAAATCAGAGAAGGCTGTCGCAGCCGTGCATATTGGAAGGAGAGGAATGGTGCTAGATGTATTGGGCGCCACGCTCAAACTTTTCGATGTAGCTGGAATCAGTCGAAATGAGATTACCGGTGAGCTGGGACCGTCGATTTGTAAAGATTGCTACGAGGTTGATGCTAAGACCTACGAGGAAGTTGTCTCTGAAGTCCCGGCATCCGCGACAAAGAAGGAGAAGCGCTGCCTTGATATAACTGCTGGAATCGAAGCAGGATTAAGAAGTGCTGGCATTGCATTTAAGACATCCGCAATCTGTGTTCGCCATTCTCCTGGTTATTTCTCTTATCGTCGCGAGGGGCAAACTGGACGACAGGCAGGAGTGGTCTGGCTATGACCCGAAACGATGAGATTGCTGACGCCCTAAAAGAGATTCGTAGCGAGATAAACGATGAAGTGACTTTGATAGTCGTCACTAAGACCTTTCCATTAAGTGATGTCGAGATTCTTTATCAATTAGGAGAGCGGAACTTTGGTGAGAATCGTGATGATGAAGGCGCTTTGAAATCGGCCGGGGTTCCATCTGATGCGACTTGGCATTTCCAAGGAGCGATTCAGAGCAAGAAAATCCGCTCCATAGTTACTTGGGCCGATTTAATTCATTCCCTTGACGATCTTTCGCATGCAAAAAAGATTGATGCTGTGGCGCGCGAGCTTGGTAAGAGGCAAAAAGTGCTGATCCAAATCAATCTTCAACCCGGCAATGAAAACCGAAGTGGCATCGATTCAGCTGACTTTAATTATTTTGCGTCTAGGCTCCTCGAACTTGCCAATCTTGAGGTGATGGGAGTGATGGGAGTTGCGCCTTTGGGTGTAGATCCAGCCCCGAGTTTTGCGCTCCTCCAAGAAAAGTCCCAAGATTTGAAGCGGAAAAAGCCGGATGCGACCATTATTTCTGCGGGAATGAGTGGTGATTACCGAATAGCGCTCAGGTACGGTGCGACACATATTCGCCTGGGAAGTTCAATCCTAGGTTCGCGATAGGGACAACCGTAAAATTCATCCATGGCTAATGCAATGAAAAAACTCACCGACTACCTAGGCCTTACTGAGAGTGAAGAGCTGGCAGAAGTTAACAATCGCCCAGCGATCGCTGCTGTTCCTCGTCCACGTAAGAAGGAAGTCGATTCCCCTAAGTTGCAACCCGTCCCATCGACTTTGAGTATGGATCGAATTATCAACATCTCACCGCGGGTGTATAGCGAAGCTCGAGCTATCGGCGAGTATTACCGCGAAGGCAATCCTGTCATTATGAATTTGAGCGAGATGGAAGATTCAGAGCGCAAGCGTCTGATTGATTTTGCATCGGGCCTTGTGTTCGGTCACGCGGGAACAATCGAGCGCATTACTGCAAAGGTCTTCTTACTTACTCCTCCAAACGTGATTGTTAGTGGCGAAGAGAAGAGCGCTGCCGCTCAAGCAAGCCTTTTCAATCAGAGCTAAGTTCTTTGGTTAATTTCACGTCTTGGGTGATCTTTGCACTCAATATTTTCTTGCTCGCACTCTTTGCAAGATTGGTGCTTGATTACATAAGACTTTTTCGTCCTAGTTGGCGACCGCGCGGAATCATCATGCCCCTGGCGGAGATGATCTACATCCTTACCGATAAGCCGCTTGCCTTTATACGTCGTTTCATTCCGCCGCTTCGGATGGGTCCAGTTGCCCTTGACCTCTCATTTATCGTGCTCTTCTTTGGCATCCAGATACTGATTGGAGTTCTGCGCTAGCCCAAGTCGTAGACTCTCGTTATGGATCGAAGTCGCGCTCAATCTCTCGATGCGCAAGATCCGCTGCGCGAGTTCAAAAAACGTTTTGTAATAACCGATCCTGATACTTGTTACCTTGATGGGAATTCACTTGGAAGACTCCCGCATGCGACAGTCAAGGCGATAAATGACTTCCTCCACGACGAGTGGGGAAGAGAAGTTGTTGTTGGCTGGTCACATTGGGTCGACGAGGCCCAGGTTTCTGGCGATTTAATTGGTCGAAGTGCGCTTGGGGCTGGGCCCGGCCAAGTTCTCGCGTGCGACACAACCTCGGTAAACATCTATCAGCTTGCTTCGGCGGCGATCAAAGCGCGCCCGAATCGAAAGACTATCATCACCGATGCTGCCAATTTTCCGACCGATCGTTACATCCTGCAAGGGTTAGCAAAAGAGCATGGTCTCAAACTAATCACAATTGATAATGAGAATCGAGATCTCTCCGAGAATGAATTGATCACCGAAGAACTTCTTTCAAAATATCTAAGTGAAGATGTTGCGCTTGTGAGCTTGCAGGTTATCCAGTATCGCTCTGGAGCGCGCCAAGATGTGAGGAGCTTGACCAAGTTGATTCATAAATTTGGAGCGCTAGTTCTTTGGGATGCCGCGCATGCAGTTGGCTCGATTGAGATAAACCTCGATAGCGATGATGTAGATCTTGCTGTTGGTTGCACATATAAGTATGGAAATTCAGGGCCTGGGTCTCCGGCTTGGTTATATGTAAATAAGCGTCTACAAGATGAATTGCAGGTTTCAATACAAGGTTGGTTCGCACAGCGCGACCAATTCGCTATGGGTCCAACTTTCGAGAAAGATAAATCAATTCGTGGATTTCAAATCGCCAGCCCATCGATCATTGGACTGCGCTCTGTAAATACTTCCTTTGCCATGATTGAAGAGGCAGGCATAAGCGAGATCGCCAAGAAGGCGGGAATTGGCACATCAATGATGGTCGAACTTCATGATCAGTGGCTAGCGCCCCTTGGTTTCACACTTCTTACGCCTAGAGCTGCCAACCAGCGAGGTGGACATATAACTATCGGTCATCCTGAGGCGGAGCGGATTTCGATTGCGCTACGAAAATACGCCAATACTGTCGCTGATTACCGCACACCAAATTCAATTCGACTAGCTATCTCACCGCTTGCCACTTCATATTCTGAGGTCTTTGATGGCTTTGCTCGAATCCGTGATCTCGTCTCAGCTAGAAAGTATGCGCAGGTAACTACCGGAGAGTCACGTGTAACATGAATGAGGAAAAAGCCCTCAATTACAACTCCTATTTGAAGGTAGATGAGCTGCTTTCATTACAAGTTCCCCTCTCAAATGGGCCCGAGCACGATGAGTTGTTATTCATAGTTATTCACCAAACTTATGAACTTTGGTTTAAGGAATTGATTCATGAATTCAAGGCGGCCCAAGATTGCCTAAAGGGCGGCGACACCCACCGGGCACTCTCAATCCTGGGTCGAATCAGGACAATCTTGAAAATTTGCGTTGCACAGATAGATATCTTGGAGACGATGACACCACTTCAATTCAATTCATTTAGGGATCGGCTAGGCGAATCAAGCGGTTTTCAATCCGCTCAATTCCGTGAAGTTGAAGCAATCTTGGGAAGAAGAGATAAGAAGGCCGCAGCTCATCTGCTCACTGAGGACCGGAATCGAGTTGAGAGTTGGATGGCTTCACCATCTCTTTGGGATTCCGTACTGCAATATGTCACAACTCGTGGTTTCAATATCCCGCAAGAGATTTTGAATCGCGATTTTGCACAGCACTACAGCCCAAACAAGGAGGTACAAGTAGCGCTTATTGAATTACATCGTGCGGATCCAGAAGCCGCCCTGGTTTGTGAGCGATTAGTGGATATTGACGAGGGTTTACAGGAGTGGCGCTACCGACATGTAAAGATGGTCGAACGCACTATCGGTAAGAAGAGCGGAACGGGTGGATCCTCTGGATCTGACTACTTACGCGAAACTCTATTTCATCCAGTTTTTCCAGACCTCTGGGAGATACGAAGCAGCTTCTAGTTCTTCGTAAGTTTGAGTGAGAGTCCAAGCTCATCCTCGCTTAGTGACAATGCAGGATCGCGTTCAAAGTTCGTTGCAAGAACTTCCTCAGAAATGTGCGATTTAGCCTCACTTATTGCTCTCGCGACTTCATCCTTTGCATTCCACTTAACGGTAATCCGGTCGCTCACATCAAAGCCGGACTCTTTGCGATCATCTTGGATGGCACGAATCGCCTCTCGAACTACGCCCTTATCGATTAGGCGTTGATCGAGAGCCAGATCAAGTGCGACGCTCTCACCGGTATAAGAGGCGACAGACCAGCCGGTGCGCGGCGTTTCTGTTATCACTAGATCCTCCTCGCTCAACGAAGCTTCTCCGCCTGAGTAGGAGAGCGCAAAGCTGCCCTCTTTTCGAATCTTGCGCACGAGCTCTTGAGCATTAAGCGAACCAAGGGCCTTCGCTATTTCCTGTACAGCACCACCATATTTGTTTCCAAGTGATCTGAAGTTCGCCTTTATTGAGATATCAACTAGATCACTTCCCGCAGAAGCGAGATCATCAAGATTCTCCACATTTAACTCATCTGCAATCTGATCTTTGAGTTCAATATCCAAATTCTTCCAACCGCTAGCTGAGATAAGCGCACGCGAGAGTGGCTGACGGATTTTCACTTGAGATTGCGCTCTAGCGGCTCGGCCGAGTTCGACCAGTCTGCGCGCAAGAGCGACATCATTAGAGAGTGAAACATCTATTGCACTTTGATCAGCAATCGGAAAGTCGGCTAGATGAACTGAGAGTGCGGCATTTGAATTTACTTTCCTGACGAGAACCTGCCAGACATGCTCGGTTATGAAGGGAACCATAGGAGCCATAAGAAGAGTTACTTTTTCAAGACACTCATGAAGTGTTGAGAGCGCGACCGGATCGCCATCCCAGAACCTGCGCCGCGATCTTCGTACATACCAATTCGAGAGATCATCTACGAATTTTGCAATTGCGTTACCCGCACGCTGGGAATCGAAGTCGGCATATGCCGAATCAACTTCGACAATAAGTCCATTCAATTCACTCATGATCCAGCGGTCCATCATCGGTCGATCTTTGAGCGCAGGAGCCTTAGAGGGGACGTAATCAGATGCCGACGCATACAAGGCCAGGAATGAAACAGAATTCCAGTAAGTAAGAAGTGTCTTTCGAACGACCTCCGAGATGATCTCGTGACCGACGCGTCTAGCGCTCCAAGGTGAACCTGAAGCGAGCATGTACCAGCGGACTGCATCTGCTCCATGGCGATCCATCAGCGGCATCGGTTCAAGGACATTTCCGAGGTGCTTGCTCATCTTCCTGCCATCCTTATCAAGGATGTGTCCAAGACAGAGCACCGTTTTGTATGAGGATTTATCAAATACCAAAGTACCAATTGCCATCAATGTATAGAACCAACCACGCGTTTGGTCGATAGCTTCACAGATGAAATCAGCTGGGTATGAATCTTGGAAGATTTTTTCTGAGCCCTCTTTATGTGGGTAACCCCATTGTGCAAAAGGCATCGCCCCAGAGTCGTACCAGCAATCAATAACTTCCGGAGTGCGCACCATCTTCTTACTGCATGTTGGGCAATCGAATGTGATCTCATCTACGTAGGGACGGTGTAATTCCAAATTAGAAAGATCACGTCCCGCAAGCTGAGCTAGTTCTGATTTCGAGGAGATTGCTTTCTCGTGACCATCTTCGCACTTCCAAACAGGCAGGGGGGTTCCCCAATACCTATTCCGAGAGAGCGCCCAATCGATATTGTTGTTTAACCAATCTCCATATCGGCCAGTCTTAATGGTCTCTGGGTGCCAATCCGTCTTCGCATTTTCGCGTAAGAGTTCATCTTTAATCTTCGTCGTTCGTATGTACCAAGATGGCTGGGCGTAATAGATCAATGGAGTGTGGCAACGCCAGCAATGTGGGTATGAGTGCTGGAAAGTTTGATGGCGAAATAGTGAGCCGCCTTCTTTCAGCGCTTTGATTAAGACTTTATCGGCATCCTTAAAGAACTTTCCGCCCACGAGGGCGACCTCATCGAAGAAGTGGCCATTTGGGGCGACAGGATTTATGACTGGTAGGTCATATCTTTTACAAGTTGCCAAGTCGTCGGCTCCGAAAGCTGGAGCCTGGTGCACAAGCCCGGTTCCGTCTTCAGTCGTGACGTAATCGGCGAGCAAGACATAGTGCGCATCTGGAATGTCGATTAGATGAAGTGGGCGCTTGTAAGTGACACGCTCGAGATCGCGCCCACTCAAACGCATCAATTCAGTGAAGCCTGGTGCAACCTGCTGCGCTAGTTGCTCGGCAATTACAAGAATCTCTTCGGGTGATTCACCGCCAGTCTTGATGACGAGATATTGAACATCTGGGTTTACGGCGACTGCAGTGTTGGAGACTAATGTCCAAGGTGTTGTGGTCCAAACCAAGAGGCTCGCGCCAAGTTTTGCTAATTCACCACTTGTAATCGGAAAACGTACATAGACTGAAGGATCAGTAACTGTTTCATAGCCTTGAGCCAGTTCATGATCAGATAAACCAGTACCGCAGCGCGGGCAATACGGAGCAACGCGGTGATCTTGAACCAAAAGTCCCTTGTCATGAATTTGAGCGAGAGACCACCAAACACTTTCAATGTACTCATCAGACATAGTCCAATAAGCCTGATCGAAGTCAACCCAAAAACCCATCCGCTCCGTCATCTCTGTAAATGCGCTGACATGTCGCTGTACCGATTCGCGGCACTTTTCGTTGAATTTTGCTATTCCATATTTCTCGATATCGCCCTTGCCCGAGAAACCAAGTTCTTTTTCGACTGCTATCTCAACTGGAAGACCGTGGCAATCCCAACCAGCTTTGCGGATAACATGCTTACCCTTCATCGTGTGATAGCGCGGGAATACATCTTTAAATACACGAGCTTCAATGTGATGGGTTCCGGGCATGCCATTTGCAGTGGGCGGACCTTCATAGAAAGTCCAAGATTCGCCACTTGCCCTTTGTTGCAAGCTCTTGTGGAAAATTTCTTGCGTGCTCCAGAAGGAGAGAATTTCGCGTTCGACTTTAGGGAGATCGATCTGAGGACTGAGCGCCTCATACGGTGATTTAGCCATGATCATCCCTTCCATAGTTTTTGGAGGGGCGATTCTTTAGATCGCGGTACCACCCGCCTTATCTGCATAGAGCGCAGATATCTTCGTGACCTTGCGGTTGGTTCTACGTGAGCATTTCGCTCATTTCTTCCAACTCGCTCGCGGGTGATGGCCCGGTTATTGCGATTTTGCTACAAGGCGTCTTGCGACCGGCTAATTTTAGACCATAGTTCTGTGGCGAGTGGCATTTGGCCTGCATAAGCCCTAGCCTTCGGCGCTGTGCCATTGAAGAAGCCACTCAAGAAGAAACTTGCTAAGGCGGTCGCTAAATTGAAGAAAGCTCCGAAGAAGAAGGTTGCCCCGAAGAAAACTCCGGCTAAGAAGTCGCCCAAGAAATCGGAGAAGAAGGTAGCTAAGAAAGCCGCCGCAAAAAAGGTTGCGCCCAAGAAGGCGCCAATCAAGCCAACTTTGGCGAAGAAACCACCAGCAAAGAAACCGCAAGCTGAGATCATCAAAGGTCAACATAAGACTGCACTCACAAGTAGCACGGCAAAGGGCGCGACAACCATCTCGGTCTATAAGCCAGAAGTAGAAGCAAGCGATGTAGTCGTTGTCGAAGAGAAAAGATTGGTACTGCCACCACCGATTCGTAAACCAAAGCCAGGCAAGAAGCCAGCAGGACTAAAACCAATCAAGGCTGCACCCGCGCCGTTAGTTGTCAGTGAAGGCACTGAGAGCTGGACTGCAACTGAACTGAAATCAATAAGAAGCGAACTTGCAAAAGATTTGGTGCGCTTGAAGAAGGAACTTGCTGAAGTCGAGAGTGAAATGGATGCTTTGATTGAAGCCTCAGGTGTCGGAGCTGGCGATGATCAAGCTGATGCCGGTGCTAAGACTTTCGAGCGCGAACATGAGATGTCTCTTGTTTACAACGCCCGTGACATGGTCCTACAAACCGAGCGTGCGTTAGAGCGAATTGACACGAAAACTTACGGACGATGTGAGGATTGCGGAAATCCAATTGGCAAAGCTCGACTACAAGTCTTCCCGAGAGCAACTCTTTGCATGATATGCAAGCAGAAGGAAGAGCGCCGCTAAGGTCGTCCCGTGCTGAGCGCGCGCGACGACTCTTCATCGCTGTAACAACTTCGATATTCGCGCTGGATCTCGCCACAAAAAATTGGGCGGAATCAGAGTTAAAGTTCCGTGAACCAATCAAAGTGATTGGTGAATTTCTAAAGCTTAATTACTCAACTAATTCGGGGGCTGCCTTTAGTCTCTTTACGGATGCCACTGTATTTCTCTCATCATTAAAGTTGGCGGTAGTTGGATTCATCATCTTTTACATCAAAAGAGTAAGTCGACCTGTTTGGGCGCTTGGATTCGCGCTTCTGTTAGGCGGCGTGCTGGGCAACCTATACGACCGGATTCTTCGTCCTCCCGGGATGTGGCGCGGGGAAGTGGTGGATTGGATCGAATTGCCGAATTGGCCAACGTTCAACATCGCCGATAGCGCGATTGTTTGCGCGGGAATACTTATGACCATTTTGGCGATGCGGAATATCCAAATAAATCTCCCTCCGGACGAGCCAACGGAGCCACCAAGATGAGTGAGCGCGAGAGACGTTTATTGCAGATTGAGGAGGTTCATGAAGGAGAGCGCGTAGATGTAGCGCTCGCTTCCATATTAGGTATTTCTCGGAGTGTTGTGGCTGACCTTCTTAATGCGGGTGAAGTGTTACAAGGCAAGAAGCCGCTTGCGAAATCCGATCGTCTTCGCGCTGGTGATCGCGTGCAAGTACTTATGCCCGCCCCAATCGATCCACTTGATTTCACGCGAGTTGTGAGTGACGCTCTCGATGTCGTGTATGACGATGCCGATGTCGTGGTTGTAAATAAACCGGTCGGAGTTGCAGCACATCCAAGTCCGGGTTGGCAAGGGCCGACTGTATTGGGCGATCTGATTTCACGAGGGTATCGAATCTCCACATCAGGTTCAGAAGAACGAAAAGGGATAGTCCAGAGATTAGATGTGGGCACGAGCGGATTGATGGTCGTGGCAAAACATGAAGATTCATATATCGCGCTGAAGAATCAATTCCGAGTAAGGAGTGTTGCTAAGGTCTATCACGCTTTAGTTCAAGGACATATGGATCCATCAGAAGGAACTATCGATGCACCAATCGGCAGACATCCCAAGGAGGATTATCGTTTCGCAGTCGTAGCAGATGGCAAAGCGAGCATCACACACTTCTCACTTATTGAATTTTTTCCAAGTGCAACGTTATTAAAAGTAGAGCTGGAAACTGGGCGCACTCATCAAATCAGGGTTCACTTCAGCGCCTTGCGTCATCCATTAGTCGGCGATCTTGCTTATGGTTCAGATCCGGTGCTTGCCGCTAAATTGGAACTGAAGAGACCTTGGTTACATGCAATAGAGCTAGCCTTCGATCAGCCTTCAACCGGTGAGCGCATCAACCTCCAGGCTGGGTACCCGGACGACTTGAAACGCGCCCTAGAGCTTCTCGCCTCCAAGTCATAGCGGGGGAGTAATCTCGCCGACCGTGAGCAAGGACTTCGTACATCTACATGTTCATACTGAATATTCCATGCTCGATGGTGCGGCTCGGATTGAACAACTTGCAAAGGAAGTTGCAAGACAAGAAAGCCCGGCAATTGCAATCACCGATCATGGCCATGTATTTGGAGCTTTTGATTTCTACAAGTCGATGAAGGCAGTTGGCGTAAAGCCAATTATCGGAATTGAAGCATATGTAGCTCCTGAATCGCGGTTAGAAAAACGTCGAGTCAAGTGGGCCGATGGCGGAGAGGACGATGTCTCGGCAGGCGGGGCCTACACACATATGACGATTCTTGCCGAGAATAACGAAGGTTTGAGCAATCTATTCAAACTAGCTTCGTTAGCTTCGCTGGAGGGTTTTTACTACAAGCCTCGGATGGATCGAGAATTACTTTCAAAGTATTCGAGTGGATTGATAGCTACAACCGGATGTCCTGCCGGAGAGGTGCAAACAAGGTTGCGCATGGGGGCCTACCAGGAAGCAAGGAGCGCTGCTGCTGAGTTTCGGGAGATATTCGGTGCAGAGAATTTCTTTGTCGAGGTTATGGAACATGATCTTGAGATTGAAAAGCGTGTAAAAGATGATCTACTGCGACTCGCAAAAGATCTTGGGTTACCGCTTCTTGCCACCAACGATCTTCATTACACCTTTGCAGAAGATGCAATACATCACAACGCGCTCTTAGCTGTTCAATCTGGCTCTAATTTAACCGACCCGAAACGCTTCAAATTCGATAGCCAAGAGTTCTATCTCAAGGACGCTGCCAGCATGCGCAGGTTGTTTTCAGATATTGAGGAGGCGTGCGATAACACCTTATTGATTGCTCAACGATGCAATGTAACGCTACGCGAGAATGAGAACCTCTTACCAAAGTTCCCAGTTCCGGCAGGAGAAGATGAGAATTCATGGTTGATTAAGAAAGCCAAATTAGGCCTAGACGAGAAATTTGCAAACAAGCCAGCTCCGGAATATCGCGAGCGACTCGAGTTCGAACTAGGCGTCATGACAAAAATGGGTTTCGCTGGGTACTTCTTAGTTGTCGCTGATTTAGTTTCGCATGCTAAATCTGTGGGCATCCGAGTCGGCCCAGGTCGTGGCTCAGCGGCGGGATCACTCGTCTCGTATTGCCTTGGTATTACAGCGCTCGATCCAATCAAACACGGACTTCTATTTGAGCGCTTTTTAAATCCAGACCGCATCTCTATGCCCGATATCGATCTTGATTTCGACGAGCGAAGAAGAGGGGAGATGATTCGATACGCGATTGATAAGTATGGTGAGGATCGAGTTGCCCAAATCATCACTTACAACACGATTAAGTCGAAGCAAGCGATAAAGGACGCAAGCCGAATTCATGGATTCCCATTTGCGATTGGTGACCGATTAACAAAGGCGCTACCGCCTTCGATTATGGGCAAGGATATCTCCCTTGCAGGAGTCTTTGATAAGGAAAATGAGCGCTATCAAGAGGCCCAAGAATTTCGCAACATCTATGAAGAAGATCCCAACGCCAAGATAATTGTCGATACAGCGCGCGGACTCGAAGGTTTAAAGCGCCAATGGGGAGTACACGCGGCTGGCGTTATCTTGGGGAGAGATCCACTACTAGAGATCATCCCAATACAGCGACGTGAGGCAGATGGAGCTGTAATTACCCAATTCGATATGGTCGCATGTGAAGCGACCGGACTTCTCAAGATGGATTTCTTGGGGTTGCGAAATCTCTCAGTACTGGATGATTGTTTAGCAAATATAAAGAAAAATAGATCGGAAACAGTCGTTCTTGAAGATCTACCTCTTTCCAATAAGAAAACCTTCGAACTTCTCGCCCGCGGCGAAACACTCGGAGTATTCCAATTAGATAGCGCCCCAATTCGCGCTCTGCTTCGTTCAATGAACCCAGATTCATTCGAAGATATCTCGGCTGTGATTGCGCTTTATCGCCCAGGTCCGATGGGTGTTAATGCTCATAACGATTATGCCGATAGGAAGAATAAGCGAAAGCGTATAGAACCCATCCATCCCGAACTATCTGAGCCACTCAAAGAGATTCTCGATGACACCTACGGCTTGATTGTCTATCAGGAACAAGTTATGGCAATCGCCCAGAAGGTTGCCGGCTTCTCGCTAGCTCGCGCAGATTTGTTGCGTAAGGCAATGGGTAAGAAGAATAAAGAGATTTTGGATAAGGAGTATGTACATTTTCAAGAAGGAATGACAAAGAATGGTTTTTCAAATAGCGCTATTGAGGAGCTTTGGAAGACTCTGATTCCATTCTCGGATTACGCATTTAATCGTGCCCATAGCGCTGGCTATGGCGTGGTCTCCTTCTGGACTGCCTATTTGAAGGCGAATTACCCAACTGAATACATGGCTGCGCTACTTTCGAGCGTTAAAGATGACAAAGACAAATCAGCGCTATATCTAAATGAGTGTAGACGTATGGGGATCAAGGTCCTACCTCCCGATGTGAACGAATCAGATTCTGAGTACACACCTAGAGGTACCGATATTCGATTTGGCCTTGCTGCAGTAAGGAATGTGGGAGAGAACGTTGTAGGTTCGATAGTAAGGAATCGTGAGTCAAGAGGGCGCTACACATCATTTGGAGATTTTCTCGCGAAGGTTGATGCCATGGTCTGCAATAAAAAGACTATTGAATCGCTTATCAAGGCGGGGGCATTTGATTCACTTGGACATACAAGAAAAGGTTTGATGGCCGTCCACCTAGAAGCAATTGACTCTATCTCGGAGAGCAAACGAGCTGAATCAATTGGCCAATTCGATCTTTTCGGTGGTGGCGAAGCGCAAGGCGCTATCTCATCAGTAGTTCTTGATATACCAATGGATGAGTGGGAAAAGGCGCTTGCCCTAAATTACGAGCGCGAAATGTTGGGATTATACGTTTCGGATCATCCACTACTTGGAGTAGAGCATGTGCTGCGAAGCGTTAGAGATATTCCAATTAGTCAACTCTTCGATGAGAACATCGCACACGAGAGCATATTTACGGTTGCGGGTCTAATAACTAATGTACAGCGAAAGGTAAGTCGCCAAGGTTCGAATTGGGCAATCGTGACGATTGAGGATCTCGAAGGAGCGATTGATGCGCTATTTTTCTCAAGTACCTACCAACAACACGCACTTAGCTTGATTGAGGATCGAATCGTGAGCATTCGCGGTCGCGTAGATAAGCGAGAGGAGACTCCTCGCTTCATGGCACTGGACCTGTCAATCCCCGACGTCAATCAAGCACCGATTGGACCGTTCATCATCCGCATCGAATCTCAAAGGTGTACGCCGCCACTCGTAGATCGGATGAAGGAGATTCTTCGCTCCCATCCAGGCACGCGCGAAGTTCATCTTCGCATTGAAGGAAGTTCAAAGGATACGACTTTTAGGTTGGACGATGGCCTTCGGATAACAGCCTCACCAAGTTTGAGCGCTGACCTAAAGTCGATCCTCGGTCCAGATTGCCTCGTATAGCTAAGCGAGCAGATACCTATTTATCTAGAATAGGGCAGTGACTTCCCTTATTCGCAGAGTTGATTTTCGAGGCAAAGAGTTATCTAAGTTCGATTATCGTAGCGCTCTGCCTCGGGCGAAAATGGATATTGATACCGCTCTCAAGCAGATCGAACCAATCATCGCCCAAGTTCGGGAGGGCACCGCTAGAGATTTGCTTGCGCTTTGTGAGAAATTCGATGGAGTCCGACCATCAAATCTAAGAGTCCCTAAAGAACGCGTCGAAGTTGCATTATCAAAGCTCGATCCAGAATTGCGTGGCGTGATTGAGGAAGCGATTCGAAGAGTGAGAATCGTGCATAAAGACCAAATACGCTCTTCTTCGGTGGTAAGAGTGGTTGATGGCGGTGAGATTGAAGAGCGCTGGCTCCCAGTAGATCGAGTTGGGTTGTACGTTCCCGCCGGTCGCGCTGTTTATCCAAGCTCGGTGATCATGAATGTCGTCCCAGCTCAGATTGCTGGAGTAAAGAGCATCGCACTGGCTTCGCCGCCGCAGCTTGAAAATGAAGGTTGGCCAAACGAGATTGTGCTTGCGACATGTGCATTGCTGGGTATCGATGAGATTTATTCCTTAGGCGGCGCCCAAGCAATTGCTGCTTTTGCATTTGGTATTAAGGATGAAACAGGTTCTGTTGTAAGCGAACCAGTTGATATCGTCACGGGCCCAGGAAATATTTATGTTGCTGCTGCAAAGCGCGCCCTTCGAGGAATTATCGGTATCGACTCGGAAGCAGGCCCCACCGAGATTGCAATAGTTGCCGATGAGAGCGCTAAAGCAGGAGAAGTTGCTGCTGATTTAATTAGCCAAGCAGAACATGACACGATCGCAGCAGCAGTTCTAATCACCGACTCTGTGGCGCTTGCTGATGCAGTCGAACACGAATTGGTAATTCGTATTTCTCGCACTAAGCACAAAGAGCGCATCACGGAAGCACTTGGTGGAACACAATCTGCAATAGTCCTAGTTGACGATGTGACACAGGGTTTGGAAGTTGCCAATGCTTATGCGGCAGAACATCTTGAACTTCAAGTCAAAGATCCCAAAATAGCAAGCCAACAAATTAGGAATGCCGGCGCAATCTTCCTAGGAAGATTCTCGCCAGTCTCTTTAGGCGATTACCTAGCCGGATCGAATCATGTCCTTCCGACGGGTGGATGTGCTTGTCACTCAAGTGGTCTTTCCGTGCAGACATTCCTTAGAGGACTGCACTTTGTAACTTACAACGAACGAGCATTCCGTGATATTGCATCAAGTGTGGTCAAATTCGCTGAAGCGGAAGACCTACCTGCCCACGGCGAAGCCATCAAGGCCAGGTTTGAATGACCCAATCATGGCCAAGTTGGCTACCTATTCGCCCAGATCTTTCCGGTCTCTCTCCTTATGGCGCTCCTCAAATCGATGTACCTACTCGATTGAACACAAATGAAAATCCTTACTCGCTAAGTGATGAATTACAAACTTCACTTAATCTAGCCATCACGAAAGAGTTAGAGAATCTAAATCGTTATCCCGATCGCGATGCGAAGGCGCTGCGAATCGATATTGCTCGCGCGATGGAGATCGAGACCGGAGTAAGACTAAATGAGGATTGGATTTGGGCTGCCAACGGAAGTAATGAAATTATCCAATCAATTCTCCTTGCCTTTGAAGGTGCGGCACTTGGATTTGAACCCTCGTACTCAATGCATCCGCTAATCACAAAGGTGGTCGGTAAGAAATGGATTTCTATTGCTCGGGATGAGAATTTCGAAATTGGAAAGGCTGAAGTTGATGAGGCATTAGCTTCAAGCGAGGCCAAAATCGTCTTTTTAACTTCACCGAACAATCCAACCGGTACCTCTACCTCAATTAAACAGATAGAAGAGCTAGCGAAGAGCCTGCTCGGTAATTCGGCGCTACTTGTGGTGGATGAAGCGTATGGCGAATTCTCTCGTGAAAAGTCGGCTGTCACGTTATTGAGTGATTGCCCAAATATCTTAGTTTCACGAACGATGAGTAAGGCTTTTGCATTTGCAGGAGCGCGTCTTGGGTATCTAATCGCAGATCCTAAAGTGATTGCTGCAATTCAACTTGTGCGACTTCCGTATCACTTGAGTTCATTAACCCAAGCTGCAGCAAGGGCTGCAATCGCCAATCAAGTCACGCTTAAGCAAGATGTCAAGAAATTAATCGAAGCGCGAGAAACTTTGATGAGTGAACTAAGGAATCTCGGACTGAAGGTTTACCCAAGCGATGCAAACTTCATTCTCTTTGGAGGATTTAACGAGCCTGAAGCGCAACTTTGGCGGGCGTTACTGGATAAAGGCGTCTTAATCAGAGATGTTGGATTGAGTGGAACACTTCGAGTCACTATCGGAAGGCCCGATGAGAATCGCGTTTTTTTGAGCGCCCTCAGAGAGCGAGTTAGGGGATAATGCGAACATGACGCGACTAGCAAAAGTAGAGAGATCGACCAAGGAATCCCATGTCAAAGTTGAATTGAATCTAGATGGCACTGGGAAGATTTCTGTTGATACCGGAGTCCCATTCTTCGACCACATGATCTCCCAACTTGGAAAACATGGTGGCTTTGACCTAACGGTTTCCACTAAGGGGGACGTCGAAGTCGACTCACATCACACGGTTGAGGACACCTCGTTAGCCCTTGGCCAAGCTCTTCGTGAAGCCCTTGGGGATAAGGCTGGAATCAGACGTTTCGGAGATGCGCTTGTTCCGCTCGATGAAGTCCTGGTGCAAGCCGCAGTCGATTTATCGGGACGTCCGTACTTAGTGCATCGTCAACCAGAAATAGTTGAGTTGATCGGAACGTTCGATACCACGCTCGGGAAACATATCTGGGAGTCGTTTGTAGCAGAAGCGCGTATTGCACTTCATATAAGGGTAATTGAAGGTCGAAATGCCCATCACGTGCTTGAAGCACAATTTAAAGCTGTTGCACGTGCGCTTCGTGATGCCGTCTCACTTGATTCACGCGTGACTGGGGTTCCCTCTACAAAGGGCGTTCTTTGATTGCAATCCTTGATTATGGATCAGGAAATATTCGTTCAGCACAGCGAGCAATCGAGCGAGTTGGGGCTAAGACTGAAGTAACCTCTGATTACAACATCGCCTTAAGCGCATCTGGTTTGTTTGTTCCCGGAGTTGGTGCCTTTGGGAGTTGCATGAATCAACTTCGCGCAATTAGAGGCGATGAGCTCATTAAAGAACGATTCAACCAAGACCTTCCAACTCTTGGCGTTTGCGTAGGAATGCAAGTTCTATTTGAGCGAAGTGAAGAGTCGAGCGAGCTTGGGATTGGATTGTTATCGGGAGAAGTAAAGCGCCTTTCCTCTCCAATCCTTCCGCATATCGGATGGAATGAGGTAAAAGCAGAAAGTCCGATGAGATTGATGAAGGGATTGGATGGCGCGCGATTCTATTTTGTCCACTCTTTTGCAACACTGAAGGTGTCAGGAGATATTTCGAAAGCAATTGCAAATTATGGCCAAGCGTTTCTCGCCGCAATCGAATACAAAACTCTCAGCGCAGTCCAATTCCATCCTGAGAAAAGTGGCGATGCTGGATTAGCACTTCTAAAAAATTGGGTAGATTCAATATGAGCGAATTAATCCTTCTTCCAGCAGTAGATGTACGTGGCGGCAAAGCAGTCCGACTAGTCAAGGGAGAACTAAGCGCAGAGTCGCAATATGGCGATCCGTTGGAAGCAGCGCTTGCCTTTCAAAGCGCTGGCGCTAAGTGGATCCATTTAGTGGATCTTGATGCCGCATTCGGGACGGGAGAGAACAACGAGACTTTAGCAAAGGTGATTTCCAAACTAGATATCGAGGTGGAGCTTTCTGGTGGAATAAGAGATGAAGAATCCCTTAATCGCGCTTTAGCAACAGGTTGTAGGCGCATCAATCTCGGAACTGCCGCTCTAGAGAGTCCGGAGTGGACGGCATCGGTAATAGCAAAACACGGAGATCGGATAGCTGTAGGACTTGATGTGCGAGGTAGAACATTGGCTGCGCGCGGTTGGACTAAAGAAGGCGGAGATCTCTTTGAAACTTTAGCAAGGCTCGATAGTGAAGGTTGCGCGCGATATGTAGTAACTGATGTAAATAAAGATGGGACGCTTGAAGGACCAAACTTAGAATTGTTGAGAAGCGTTTGCGCCGTAACAAAAAAGCCAGTCATCGCATCTGGAGGAGTTTCTTCACTCGCAGATTTAGAAAACCTAAAGGATTTAGTGAGTATCGGTGTTGAAGGCGCGATTGTAGGAAAAGCCCTTTATGCCGGAGCGTTTACCTTGACTGAAGCTTTGGCGGTGAGCTCTTGACACTCGCAACGCGCATTATTCCCTGTCTTGATGTCTCTAACGGCAGAGTGGTTAAGGGAATCAATTTTGTAAACCTTAAAGATGCGGGCGATCCCGTTGAGATGGCTGGCATTTATGCAAAAGAGGGCGCCGATGAGATCACCTTCCTAGATATCTCAGCGAGCGTAGAAGGACGTGGCACAACTTTAGAAATCGTACGTAAAACTGCCGATCAAATATTCATCCCATTAACCGTTGGTGGCGGCATCAATTCAGTCGAAGATGTCGATCAATTATTGCGAGCTGGCGCTGACAAAGTTTCTATAAATACCGCTGCAATTAGAAATCCGGATTTGATCTCGAATATCGTGGCGAGATTTGGAACTCAAGTTCTTGTCCTGTCGGTTGACGCACGAAGAGCTCGCACCAAGTCAGGTTTCGAAGTAACTACCCACGGCGGGCGCGAAAGTGCTGGAATTGATGCTTTTGAATGGATTGAGGCGGCTACAAAGCGTGGCGTGGGTGAGATATTGCTGAACTCGATGGATCGAGATGGCACGAGATCCGGATACGACTTAGAGATGATTAGGAAAGTCCGCCAGATCTGTGATGTGCCCTTAATAGCAAGCGGGGGAGCAGGAGACTTACTTGATTTTGAGCGAGCGCTAGCTGATGGTGCAGATGCCTTATTGGCAGCGAGCGTCTTTCACTTTGGCATCTATCGCATCATTGAGGTAAAGGCAGCGCTCTCAAAGGCTGGATATGTTGTGCGTGAACCCTTCCAAATAAGTAAGAATTGAGCATGGAAGCCAGTTCTATATTCGCCAAGCCCGAATCTCTAGTTGCGGCAATCTTGCAAGATGATGACTCAAACCAAGTCTTAATGCTCGGTTGGATGAATAAAGAAGCATATGAAAAGACCCTAGCAACAAGACGCGTAACCTTTTGGAGTAGAAGCAGAAATCAGCTCTGGGTTAAGGGCGAGAGTTCCGGAAACTTTCAAGATGTTGTTTCTATCTCCATGGATTGCGACCGGGATGCGCTATTAGTCCGCGTAAAGGGACATGGTCCGGCATGTCATACTGGTGAAATCAGCTGCTTTCACGAAACGATAATTGGATCAAAAAATTAAGCCATGATCAAACCAATTCCCCGGGAAGAATTTCGAAGGTACGCAAAAACTCATAATGTTGTACCCGTCGCGGAGAGTTTTCTTGCAGATAGCGAGACACCTTTAACGCTCTACGCGAAATTAGCTGGTCATAGAGAGAATACATTTCTACTCGAGTCGGCCGAGCATGGCGGAGCATGGTCGCGGTATTCCTTTATCGGTGTAAATAGCGAGGCAACCCTCACAGAACAAGGCGGTCGCGCTATCTGGATTGGCCGCCCGCCAGCCGGTGCGCCCTCTGGAATAGATCCGCTCGAAGCACTTCGAATCACAAGTGCGCATCTACGAGCACCGCGAATCGAAGGACTCCCAAGACTTACAAGCGGACTAGTTGGATATATGGGGTATGACTCTGTGCGAAGACTTGAATCACTTCCCAGCACACTACTTGATCCACTCTCGCTCCCAGAAATCGCCTTTATTTTGACTACGGACTTAGCAATTTATGACCATCTCCAAGGAACGGTGACTTTGATTGCAAATGCAATAAATTGGAATGGTCAAGATGATGGCGTCGATGAAGCTTATACAGCCGCTTTGAATCGACTTGAGACGATGAAGAGCTCTTTAAAAAGTCCGATTGAGAGCACCATCTCCCACATCGATACCCGTCCAACTCCGGAATTTAAGCGGTTAACTTCTAGCGCCGGATACATCGAATCCGTCGAGAAGATTAAGGAGGAGATTCGAAGCGGCGAGGCGTTCCAAGTAGTTCTTTCACAGCGTTTTGAGATTCCCTGCCAGAACGATCCTTATGATGTCTATCGGATGCTTCGCCTGCATAACCCAAGTCCGTATATGTATCTATTCAAATTCAAAGATGGCCTTTCAATCGTCGGCTCAAGCCCGGAAGCCCTAGTAAAGGTTACGGATGGCGAAGTTATGGTCCATCCCATTGCAGGCACAAGGAAGCGTTCACTTGATCAAGCAGAGGATGTACTGCTCGGCGAGGAGTTACTTAGTGACCCGAAGGAGCGAGCTGAGCATTTGATGTTGGTCGACCTAGGAAGAAATGACCTAGGTCGAGTCTGCAGATCTGGATCAGTTAGAGTCGTCGAGTTCATGCAACTAGAGCGCTACTCCCATGTCATGCACATTGTCTCGACCGTCTTGGGTGATTTGGATAAAGAGAAATTGGCAATCGATGCTCTTTATTCGGTCTTTCCGGCTGGAACGCTTTCGGGAGCTCCCAAGCCGCGAGCGATGGAAATAATCGAAGAGCACGAGCCATTTCGCCGTGGGATTTATGGTGGGGCAATTGGATATGTTGATTTCACCGGAAATCTAGATACATGTATAGCAATTAGAACAGCGGTAATAAAAGATCAAATCGCTTACGTCCAAGCTGGAGCTGGAATAGTTGCCGATTCAATTCCTGCCAATGAAGAAGATGAATGTCGCAGCAAGGCAGCTGCCGTACTTGGCGCGATAGCCGCAGCAAATCAACTCAGGACACTTTCATGAGCGTACTTGATTCAATCATTGAAGGCGTGAAAGAAGATGAGAAAAGACGACGGATAGAGAAGTCTCGTCTTACCCAGATGATTAATAGTGCTCCCAAGGCAAAAGATGCAATTAGCGTCTTATCTCAACCTGGGCTTGCCGTAATCGCAGAAGTCAAGCGCTCTTCGCCAAGCAAAGGTGAACTTGCCACAATTTCAAATCCAGCCGAGCTCGCTTCTGTCTACGAAAAGAGTGGGGCATCAGTAGTAAGCGTTCTGACAGAAGAGCGGCGATTCAAAGGTTCTCTGGCAGATTTTGAAGCAGTTAGAAGTTCTGTTGATATTCCGATGCTTCGTAAAGATTTCATGGTGAGCGAGTATTTGATTGAGGAGAGTAGAGCATTTGGCGCAGACTTAGTCTTATTGATTGTGGCTGCGCTAGATGATCACCAATTACGTGATTTCGCAGCGTTGGCGCATGGGTTAGGGATGAGCGCTTTAGTAGAGGTTCACGATAACGCTGAACTCGAGCGTGCCATGGCAATCGAAGCAAAGATTATTGGGATAAATGCCCGAAACTTAAAAACTCTTGAAGTCAATCAAGAAGCGTTTCGAGAACTTCTTCCTCAAATACCGAGTGAAGTCATAAAAGTCGCCGAGTCTGGAATGAGCTCTATAAAAGATGCGGAGTTTGCGAGAAGGTATGGCGCCGATGCGATTCTCGTAGGAGAAGCCCTTGTAAAAGCGGATGACCCCGCAAATCTGATACGCGAATTTCTAGCCTGCGGCATCCCAGGATGAAAAGTATGGTTATCTCATGACTACCGAACTCGCTGGGCACTTTGGAAAATTCGGCGGTCGCTTTGTTCCCGAAGCGCTTGTATCCGCACTCGATGAGTTGGCGCAGGCGCATCGCGAAGCCCAATCAGACCCCAACTTCCAAATTGAATTGATGGAATTACATCGAACTTACACAGGCAGACCTTCAATAATCACCGAGGCCCATCGCTTTTCCAAACATGCCGGTGGCGCTCGGATCCTCTTGAAGCGTGAGGATTTAAACCATACGGGAAGTCACAAAATCAATAATGTCCTTGGCCAAGCGCTACTAACAAAGCGGATGGGCAAGAAGCGAATAATTGCCGAGACCGGCGCGGGGCAACATGGAGTCGCCTCTGCAACTGCTGCCGCTTTAATGGGTCTTGAGTGTGTTGTTTACATGGGTGAGGAAGATACGAAACGTCAGGCTCTCAACGTAGCTCGGATGAAACTGCTTGGAGCGCAAGTTATTCCAGTAACGACTGGTTCACGCACTTTGAAAGATGCGATCAATGAAGCAATGCGTGATTGGGTAACTAATGTCGAGAGCACTCATTACTTATTAGGAACAGTCGCTGGCCCAGATCCCTTTCCCACGATGGTGCGCGACTTTCATCGCATTATTGGAGATGAATCAAGAACTCAAATCTTGGATCTAACTGGCCGGCTTCCCGATGCAGTCTTGGCCTGCGTTGGCGGTGGGTCAAATGCCATTGGAATTTTCGCTGCCTTCATCCCAGATGAATCTGTCCGCTTGATCGGTCTTGAGGCGGGAGGTGAGGGAGTCGCTAGCGGAAAGCATGCAGCAACTTTGGTTGGAGGTTCTCCTGGAGTGCTCCATGGAACTCGCACATATGTATTGCAAGATGAGGATGGTCAAACTCGCGAATCGCATTCAATCTCTGCCGGTTTGGATTATCCGGGTGTTGGCCCAGAACATGCATATCTGTATGAATCGGGGAGAGCAGAGTATCGCGCAATCACAGATAAGGAGGCGATGGAGGCATTCGCTCTTTTATCAAGGACTGAAGGAATTATTCCTGCGATTGAGACCGCGCATGCGCTAGCTGGCGCCTTGCAAGTTGGAAAAGAATTGGGAAGCGATGCAAACTTACTTATTAATCTCTCTGGGCGGGGCGATAAAGATGTCCAAACCGCAGCAAACTATTTTGGAATTCCACTCTAGTAATTTCTCGATATTTTATGAGTCTACTAAGCGAGTCATTCAACAAGGCTAAGAATCAAAATCGCGCACTTCTTATTGGATATCTCACAGCGGGTTTCCCGGATATGGCACGTTGCAAATCGGCAATCAAGGCGATGATTGATGGGGGTGTAGATCTACTCGAGGTTGGATTTCCTTACAGCGACCCTGTAATGGATGGCCCGGTAATTCAACAAGCTTCTGAGATTGCACTTAGAAATAGAGTGGGTGCTCGAGAAGTCTTTGAGATCGTTTCGGCAAGCTCTGTACCCACCCTGGTCATGTCTTATTGGAATCCAATCGAAAGATTTGGTGTGGAAGAGTTCACAAAAAATCTCAAAGCAGCCGGGGGCTGTGGAGTAATTACCCCCGATCTTACGATTGAAGAGTCGGATTATTGGAGAAAGGCGACAGATAAATCGGAATTGGACCGGGTTTATGTTGTTGCACCAAGCACTGCGGAAGCACGTCTGCCAAAAGTTACGGAGCAATGCTCTGGTTTTATCTATGCGGCAAGTCTTATGGGGGTGACCGGTACTCGAAGCGCTCTCTCGGGTGCGGCCGAGGATCTAGTTTCGCGAGTTAAAGGTGTCACGAAAAAGCCGGTCGCAGTCGGACTGGGTGTCTCGAATGCCCAACAGGCAAGTGAAATTGCAAAATTCGCCGATGGTGTGATTGTGGGCTCAGCATTTATTAAGTTGCTACTTGAAGAAGCGGATGAGGAAAAGGCAAATCAAAGCCTGAAAACGCTTGCCCAGGAGCTATCGGCGGCAACACAGAGGTAGGGACGGGCGAAGAAGATAGATTCGCCTAAATGCCTTAGAATTTTTTCTATCAGTTAAGTCAACTCAAGTAAGGCTAGGAGTAAAGGTGCCAAAGCAAGCAAAAGAGAGCGCAAGGGATGTAAAGCCGAAGGGCGATACCTTGACCAGGAATCTAGTACTAGGAATGGTCGGCTTCGTCGTACTAATCCTTGGCGTATTTACTGTGCTTGATAGGCAATCCGGGAGTACTTCTGAAACTCCTCAGGCAATCGAACAACTCGACGCCTCAGCGGTCGGCGCTCCACTAGTAGGCGCAGTAGGGGAGACGAATGATTACGGAATCGTATTCAACCCTGATGCCTCCCTACAGATCGATATTTGGGAAGATTTCCAATGCCCATATTGCAATTTTTTTGAAAAGGCCAATGGTTCCTATGTCGATGAGCTGATTCGCACGAAAGAGGCAAAGGTTGTGTACCACATGGCTTCCTTCCTCGGGCAGGAATCAGTTCGCGCCTCAAATGCCTCATATTGCGCTGTGGAAGAAGGGCGCTTCTTAGATTTCCATAAGGCTCTTTATCAAGTACAAGGAGCTGAGAATTCCGGACTCTTCTCCAATAAGAATCTCATTACTATTGGAGAGAAATTAGGAATAACAAGTCAAAGTTTCAAAGACTGTGTCAACAACAATAAGTATGGCGACAATGTAAAGAAAGTTGCAGAGTCGATGCCGAAGAACAATGTGAAGGGAACGCCCACAATCTTCATAAACGGTAAACTCTGGGAGAGAACTTCGAATGACTTCAATGTAGAGGAGTTCAAGGCAGCAGTAGAAGCTGCCAAGAAGTGATTTCGCTTAGCATCCCATCTCCGGCCCGGTCTCTAATTGAGATCGGGCCGCTGACAATCCACTTCTATGCACTCTGCATCATGCTTGGGATAGTTGCTGCTGTTTACATCGGCGGACGACGCTATATCGCAAAAGGTGGCGCACCGGGTTTAGTCGGCGACATCGCTATCTTCGCAGTGCCAGCTGGAATCATCGGCGGACGTCTTTATCATGTGCTTACTTCACCATCTGATTACTTTGGAGAAGGTGGAAATCCGATAGAGGCTCTCTATATTTGGAAGGGTGGCCTTGGGATCTGGGGTGCAATCAGTCTTGGCGCGATAGGTGCATACCTTGCCTATCGGAGACACCCAAAGCGAGGCGAGCATTCATTTGCAATCTTCGCAGATGCAATTGCTCCAGGAATCCTAGTGGCGCAAGGAATCGGAAGATTTGGCAATTGGTTCAACAAGGAGTTATTTGGTCGACCACTTGAAGCTCCGTGGGCGCTTGAGATTCCACTTCGTTACCGTCCGATCGGATATTCAAAATTTGAGACTTTTCATCCAACATTCTTGTACGAAGCAATCTGGTGTTTTGCCATTGCAGCTTTACTCGTGTTCATCGGAAAGCGGAGGAAATTAGCTGCTGGGTCAATTTTTGCGCTCTATGTCATGCTCTATTCGCTCGGTCGAGGCGTGATTGAAACGCTACGAATCGATGAGAGTAATCTTATATTTGGTCTACGCCTGAATATTTGGACAAGCATCTTGCTTTTCGCTTCGGCGAGTTACTTTGTTTATAGATTGAATCGAAAGGTATCGAGTAAAATCTAGATATGAACATAGATCACATTCAGATACGAAATGAAGACCATAAAACCCATCGGGCTGGATGGTTACGCGCTGCTGTCTTAGGAGTAAATGATGGATTGGTATCAACTGCATCTCTAATGATTGGAGTTGTTTCTGCGGGAAAGAATGAATTTGTGATTACTGCGGGGTCGGCAGCGATTGCAGCAGGTGCAATGTCTATGGCAGTTGGTGAATATGTTTCGGTGCGCTCTCAGATTGATATCGAAGAATCTGATCGCCTCCTTGAGATTGAGCACCTAAACGAGGATCCTGAAGGTGAACTCGAAGAACTTACCCAGATTTATCAAGCACGAGGTATATCTCGAGGTCTGGCCGAGAAGATTGCCGCCGAGTTGCATGAGCATGACGCACTTGGCGCTCACTTACGCGACGAACTTGGTCAAAACGAAGCAACTAAGGCAAGACCACTTCAAGCCGCCTTCGCCTCCGCACTAAGTTTCACAGCCGGTGGATTGATTCCATTCCTCGGAGCATTTGCTCCCAGCTTGGGAGATAAGGCAATCTCGATCATCGGTTTCTCATTCATCGGGCTGGTGGTCGCGGGCATCATCAGCGCTAAGACTGCAGGGGCCAAGGTGGGTAAAACCACAATCCGCATCGTTTTGGGTGGTGCGCTTGGAATGGCAATAACTGCCGGCGTAGGGCAGATTGCACACATATCCGGTATTTAGTTTCTTTGGTAGATTTTCCCTTCTACCGGGCCATTGCCGTCCCAACAAATCAATTCTGCTTAGATTCTTGAAGCGCTATTCAAACTTCACGGATGTATGGCAGTTTGGGACAGGAACTCATGGCGACCTCGAAACTTTTCAGCGCATTGCCAGAACGCGCTGGACTTTACGATCCCGCCTTTGAGCATGATGCCTGTGGCGTTGCACTTGTAGCAACACTGAACAAAGAGTCAACGCACGAGATCGTCGAGCAAGGCCTAGAGGCTCTTCGCAATCTTGACCACCGGGGTGCATCGGGCGCTGAAATAAATAGCGGTGATGGCGCTGGAATCATGATTGGAATTCCTGATGAATTCTTCCGCGCCTCAGTTCCCTTCAAACTTCCAACGCTCGGAAGCTATGTTGCTGGAATCGCATTTATCCCGAAGGAGTTCAAGGAGTTAAGTAGATTAGAAAACCTTGCAAAGGAAGAGGGGCTTCTCCTACTTGGTTGGCGCGAGGTGCCAATTGAGTCATCTAGTCTCGGTGCTACCGCGGTATCGGTCATGCCCAAATTCCAACAAGTTTTCTTTTCTGGGGCAAATGGTGAAAGTGGAATCGAATTAGACCGAAGGGCATTCTGCTTTAGAAAACGAGCCGAACATCAACTTCAGATTTATTTCTCATCTCTTTCTTCTCAAACTATCGTTTACAAAGGGATGCTCACAACTCATCAGCTCTCCGAATTCTTCCCAGATTTGCGGGATAAGAGGTTGGCGTCGAGGTTTGCCCTAGTCCACTCAAGATTTTCTACAAATACATTTCCATCTTGGCCGCTTGCACATCCCTACCGATTCATCGCACACAATGGCGAAATCAACACTGTAAAGGGAAATCGTAATTGGATGGCGGCACGTGAAGCTCTGCTAGAGAGTGATCTCATCCCAGGAGATTTGAAGCGCCTCTTCCCAATCGTAGATCCACAAGGAAGTGACTCAGCTTCATTTGATGAGGTTTTAGAGTTGCTTTATTTGGGCGGGCGATCTCTTCCACACTCCGTCTTGATGATGATCCCGGAAGCATGGGAGAACCACGAAACCATGCCGGAGAATAGAAAAGACTTCTATCGCTTCCATGCATCTTTGATGGAGCCTTGGGATGGTCCGGCTTGTATAACTTTTACAGATGGAAATGTAATTGGCGCAGTCTTGGATCGAAATGGACTGCGACCAAGTCGATTTTGGATTACTAACGATGGTCTTGTAGTTCTTGCAAGCGAAGTTGGAGTTCTAGATATTCCTCAAGATCGCGTACTCCGCAAGGGGAGATTGCAGCCCGGAAAGATGTTCCTGGTTGACCTTAATGAAGGTCGAGTGATTGAAGATGATGAGATAAAGGATGGCTTAGCTAACGCCGCTCCGTATAGCGAGTGGTTGCACGCCGGAATGGTGCGCTTGAAAGATATCCCAGCTCGCGAACATATTTTCTATCCGCATTCCTCTGTTTTAAGACGTCAGCGCGCATTTGGTTATACCGAAGAAGAATTGAGGATGATCATCACGCCTATGGCGCGAACCGGTGCGGAGCCAATTGGTTCAATGGGAACCGATACACCTGTTGCTGTCTTATCTGAAAAGCCTCGACTTCTTTTCGACTATTTTTCACAACTTTTTGCTCAGGTCACTAATCCACCATTAGATGCAATTCGCGAAGAGTTAGTCACATCTCTGGGTGGCTCAATCGGTCCGGAACATAATCTTTTGGATCCTGGCCCAGCATCATGCCGCCAGATTTCACTTGAATTCCCAGTTCTAGATAATGACCAACTAGCAAAGATCATCCATGTAAATGCAGATGGGAATAATCCAGGATTTGCCGCACATGTGGTGCGGGGGCTTTTCCCGATTGCCGACGGCGGCGAGGGACTAAAAGCAAGAATCGAAGAAATCAGGGCGGAAGTCTCCGCCGCGATAAAGGATGGCGCGAGAATAATCGTTCTCTCAGATCGCGATGGCGATGCTGAAAACGCCCCCATACCTTCCTTATTACTCACCGCAGCGGTCCACCACCACCTCATTAGAGAGAAGACTCGGACAAAGGTTGGCTTAGTCGTTGAAACTGGCGAAGTGCGGGAAGTCCATCATGTCGCGCTTCTAATCGGATATGGCGCTGCTGCAGTAAATCCTTACCTAGCCATGGAATCTGCAGAAGACTTAGTGCTTCACGGAATCATAACTGATGTAACCGCGGACAAAGCGGTTTACAACTTGATAAAGGCGCTCGGTAAAGGAGTTCTAAAAGTGATGTCCAAGATGGGAATCTCAACAATCGCTTCCTACACCGGAGCACAAGTTTTTGAGGCACTTGGTTTGTCACAAGAGCTAATCGATGAGTATTTTGTCGGCACGACATCAAGACTTGGCGGTGTTGGCATCGATGTGATTGCAGAAGAGACAATCAAGCGCCACCACATCGCCTATCCACCCGGCGGCGAAATCCCAAATACAAAACGACTTCCAATCGGCGGGGAATACCAATGGCGGCGAGATGGCGAACCACATCTATTCGATCCGGAAACTGTATTTGCGCTTCAACACGCAACTCGCTCCAAGCGTTATGACATCTTCAAGCGTTATACGACGCGAATTGATCAACAATCTGAAGCGTTGATGACGCTGCGCGGACTATTTGCATTCAAGGAGGGTCTGCGACAGCCAATCGCGATTGAAGAGGTAGAGCCAGTCTCATCAATAGTTAAGCGATTTTCTACCGGAGCTATGTCTTACGGATCTATTTCGCAGGAAGCCCACGAAACCCTTGCGATTGCGATGAATCGACTCGGCGCAAAGTCGAATACCGGAGAGGGTGGCGAAGACCCAGAACGATTTGCACCTCTTCCAAACGGTGATTCAAAGCGTTCTGCGATTAAACAAGTTGCATCAGGAAGATTTGGAGTAACGAGTGAATATCTAGTAAACGCGGACGATCTCCAGATCAAGATGGCCCAGGGCGCTAAGCCTGGTGAAGGTGGGCAACTTCCTGGAAACAAGGTCTATCCGTGGATTGCTAAGACTCGCCATTCAACTCCAGGCGTTGGTCTTATTTCGCCACCTCCACACCATGACATCTATTCAATCGAAGATCTAGCCCAATTGATTCATGATTTGAAGAATTCAAATCGTGATGCTCGTATACATGTAAAGCTCGTGGCCCAAGTTGGAGTTGGAACCGTTGCAGCCGGAGTTTCTAAGGCGCACGCAGATGTTGTCTTGATATCAGGACACGACGGCGGTACGGGTGCCTCTCCTCTTACTTCGCTCAAACATGCTGGCGCACCATGGGAATTAGGACTTGCTGAAACTCAACAGACTCTAATTCTTAATGGACTTAGAGATCGAATCACGGTCCAAACTGATGGCCAGATGAAGACCGGGCGAGATGTAATTATCGCTGCTCTCCTTGGTGCCGAGGAGTTTGGTTTTGCAACCGCGCCACTAGTCGTTTCTGGTTGCGTAATGATGCGAGTCTGTCATCTTGATACCTGCCCCGTTGGTGTTGCCACGCAAAACCCAGAACTACGTAAGCGCTTCACTGGAAAACCTGAATTTGTAGAAACTTTCTTTGAATACATCGCCGAAGAGGTTCGTGAATGGCTAGCAAGACTTGGATTCCGCACGCTTGATGAGGCAATTGGTCAAGTTGAGATGCTTGATACGAGAAAGGCAGTTGACCACTGGAAGGCCTCAGGACTAAATCTTGAACCGATTCTAAAATTCCCTGAGTCTTCTAAGTATCCGGCTCGTAAGAAAGAAGTCGAACAAGATCATGGCTTAGATGGAGCCCTTGATATCGAACTTCTAAAACTTGCAGCTCCCGCCCTTATGAATGGTGAGCACGTTGCAATTTCGATGCCGGTGCGAAACCGCAATCGAACTGTAGGTACGATTCTTGGCTCTGAAATTTCGCGCCGTTTTGGTGGTAAGGGACTGCCCGAAAACACGATTGAAGTCCTTCTACATGGCTCGGCCGGCCAATCTCTGGGTGCATTTATTCCCAAGGGGCTCACGATTCGACTTTATGGAGATACCAATGATCATCTCGGTAAGGGTCTATCTGGCGGCAGGTTGATCGTTCGACCAGATGAAAAAGCTAATTTTGACTCAGATAAGAATGTGATTGCTGGAAATGTTGTTGGCTATGGAGCGACCGGCGGAGAGATTTTTGTAAGTGGAGTTGTGGGTGAGCGTTTCTGCGTTCGTAATTCTGGCGCAACCGCAGTCGTTGAAGGTACCGGAGATCACGGCTGTGAGTACATGACGGGTGGAACGGTTGTCGTCCTTGGAAAGACTGGAAGAAATTTTGCAGCGGGAATGTCTGGCGGAGTTGCATATCTTCTAGATTTAGATCCAAGGCTTGTAAATACTGAGATGGTCGATCTCCAACCACTTAACGATGAGGATAAGAAAAAACTTGAAACAATCATCTCTAAGTTCTATGCCGAAACTGGATCAAACGTTGCTACTGAATTACTTAAGGACTGGGCGAAGAGTTCAGAACGATTTACACGGATCATGCCGCGTGATTACGCGCGAGTTTTAAATGTGATTGCAAATGCTGAGAAATCCGGTAAGCAAGTAGAGCAGGCAATCATGGAGGTGCTAAATGGCTGATCCCAAAGGTTTCCTTAAATTTGATAGAGAGACACCAAAGCGTCGCCCGGTTGATGTGCGGATTAGAGATTGGCGCGAAGTTTACGAGGAGCAGGAATTTTCTAATCTCCAGCGTCAGGCTGGCCGTTGTATGGATTGCGGCATTCCGTTCTGCCATCAAGGCTGCCCGCTTGGAAATCTAATTCCAGAGTGGAACGACTTGATCTGGCGAAATGAGAAAGTAGATGCGATCGATCGCCTTCATGCCACAAATAATTTCCCAGAATTCACGGGCCGGTTATGTCCCGCGCCGTGCGAGACTGCTTGCGTGTTAGGCATAAACCAGAACCCTGTAACGATTAAGCAGATTGAACTACGCACGATTGAAGAGGCGTTTCAATCTGGGAATGTAAAGCCACTTCAACCCGATCGAATCACCGGTAAGACCGTTGCCGTAGTTGGTTCGGGTCCTGCTGGGCTTGCGGCCGCGCAACAACTAACACGGGCCGGACACACAGTTGTCGTATATGAAAGAGCCGAAAAAATCGGGGGGCTACTTCGCTACGGAATCCCTGAATTTAAGATGGAGAAATCAATACTTGATCGTCGACTAAATCAGATGCAACGCGAGGGAACAAGATTCCGTTCCGGAGTCAATGTAGGTGTCGACCTCACCGCACACGATCTGAGATTGAGATATGACGCTGTAGTGCTGGCAGTTGGATCGACAATTGCTCGTGATTTGAATATCCCCGGCCGTGAAGCTCGTGGAATTTATCAAGCGATGGAATATCTTCCATGGGGAAATAAACAAGCTCTTGGTGAACTCGCAGAAGAGCCGAAGATAAATGCAAAGGGAAAAAATGTAATCATTCTCGGTGGCGGCGATACCGGGGCAGATTGCCTTGGAACAGCTATTCGCCAAGGCGCATCAAGTATCACTCAAATCGAGATTATGCCCAGGCCATCTGAGGAGCGACCAGCTACCCAGCCCTGGCCAACATATCCGATGGTCTATCGAGTAAGTAGCGCGCATGAAGAGGCGGGAGAGCGTCTCTACTCAATCGCCACCCAGGAATTCATAAGCGATAAAGAAGGCAACTTGACTGGACTTAAAGTTATCGAGACCAAATTTGAAAATGGAAAATTTGAATCAATCCCAGGAACAGAAAAAATAATTCCGTGTGACTTGGCTTTGTTGGCAATGGGCTTTGTTGGGCCAGAGCAAAATAAGTTAGTTCGTGACCTTGAATTGAAGCTGGATGCTCGAGGCAATATTGAACGTAATAAAACATATGCGACAAATGTGGAGAAGATTTTTGTCTGTGGTGATGCCGGAAGAGGTCAATCATTGATCGTTTGGGCGATCGCAGAAGGACGTAGCGCTGCAGCAGCAGTTGACGAGTATCTAATGGGTCGCACTCAACTTCCCGCTCCGATATCACCCGATGCAAGACCCCTGGTTGTGTAAGAAAAGAAAATTGAATCTATAGAGTGAAGATGGAATAAGGTTAGATAATGCGTAGAGCGAAAATAGTCTGCACTCTTGGCCCTGCAGTCTCAAGCGCTGAAGGCTTATCTGCTCTCATCGATGCTGGCATGAATGTCGCTCGACTAAATCTCTCCCATGGCGATTACTCGGAGCACGAAGCGCAGCTAAATCTGGTCCGTCAACTATCTGAAAAGAAGGGCGTCGCAGTCGCAGTCCTGGTCGACCTTCAAGGTCCGAAGATAAGACTTGGCCGATTCGAAGCTGGTTCCCATGACATGCAGGTCGGAGATCGACTCACGATTACTACCGACGAATTAGTCGGAACCAAGGAGCGAGTGAGTACTACCTACAAAGGACTAGCGGGAGATTGCAAGGTTGGCGATCGCATTCTTATCGATGATGGAAAAGTAGAAGTTGAAGTAATAGAAGTTACCAAGACTGACGTCGTTACAAAATGTGTCGAGGCCGGAACCATTTCTAATAATAAAGGTTTGAATCTTCCCGGAGTCGCGGTCTCGGTGCCAGCACTCTCAGATAAAGATATCGATGACTTACGCTGGGGCTTGAAGGCTGGAGCTGACTTCATCGCTCTTTCCTTCGTCCGAAACGCACGCGACATTGATGGTGTTCATGCAATCATGAAAGAAGTTGGTATCAACCGGCCGGTAATTGCAAAGATTGAAAAACCTCAAGCGGTGGCAAACCTAGAAGAGATAATAGAAGCGTTCGATGGCATCATGGTGGCGCGTGGTGATCTCGGAGTGGAGATGCCGATTGAAGATATTCCCTTGGTTCAAAAGCGTTGCATAACGCTGGCTCGCGAACAAGCAAAACCAGTAATCGTTGCGACCCAGATGCTCGATTCGATGATAAATAACGCAAGACCAACAAGAGCAGAAGCTACCGATTGCGCAAATGCGGTACTAGATGGCGCAGATGCTCTAATGCTCTCAGGGGAGACGAGCGTGGGAAGTTATGCAACAGAAGCGGTCCACACCATGGCCCGAATAATCGAAAAGACTGAAACGGATGCGCTCCACTTAATCCCAGCACTATTGCACAATCCAAAAACTAAGGGCGGAGCAATAACTAAGGCCGCAACCGAGGTAGGCCAAGTCATCGGGGCAAAAGTGCTAGCTACCTTCACAAAATCTGGAGACTCAGCAAAGAGGATGTCGCGTCTGCGTAGCAATATCCCAGTCGTTGCACTTACACCTGATGAGACGACTTACCGCCAACTTGCACTTTCATGGGGAATTGAACCGTTCATCACGCCGCTCGTACAAACCACCGATGAGATGGTGAAGCAGGTAGATGCAATCTTGATAAAAGAGAATCGAGTCAATAAAGGTGAAGCAATCATGATTGTCGCGGGTTCACCACCAGGTATACCTGGATCAACCAATGCGATGCGCGTACATATCATCGGTGACGCTGTAGGTGGCGTTGCTCCTGCTTATCGCTAAACTACGCATTCTTCGCCTCGGTACTCCAACGGTAGAGAGGACGGTCTCAAAAACCGTATAGTGTCGGTTCGAATCCGACTCGAGGCACATGGAAGAAAATTTGATTCGCAATAAGCGAATTTTGATCGCTGAAGATGAAACATTGATTCGTATGGATCTTGCGGAAATGCTGCGCGAAAGTGGTTATGAAGTTGTAGCCGAAGCTACAAACGGTGAAGAGGCAATAGCACTTGCAAAGCAATTAAAGCCCGACCTTTCAATTTTAGATGTCAAAATGCCCAAAGTTGATGGAATCACCGCTGCCGAAGCAATTGTCGAAATTAGTCCAGTCTTGATGCTGACGGCATTCAGCCAGAAGGATCTCGTCGAGCGAGCAGTAGACGCCGGGGTGATGGCATATGTCGTTAAGCCATTTACTATTAATGACCTTTTCCCTGCGATTGAGATTGCAATAACTCGTCATACCCAAATGATTTCTTTAAGAGATGAGATTGGAGACTTGGCGGAACGCTTAGAGAGCCGGAAGGTCATCGATCGAGCAAAAGGAATTCTTATGCAGGCGATGAAAATAAGTGAACCCGAAGCCTTCAAATGGATTCAAAGAACTGCCATGGACCGTCGCGTTACGATGAAAGATGTCGCTCAAGCCGTTATCGACCCTGCTTCAGCCCCGAATAGCTAGCTCCTCGAATCTCAATCCGTCTCATATAACGGGAAAGTTATTTCAGCTAGCGGGATATTTTATTGTGCTGAGCGTGAGGCTAACGCTAACCTTCACCCCTCCCTGTCCCAGGGGGCATGATCATGAATGAAAGGCAACAAATGAAGAAGCAACGCTTAATTTCTGTTGCTGCCGTAGTCGCTCTTGCTGCAGGTTCTGCAGTAGCGATTGCTCCAGCATCGAATGCAGCTGCGAGAGTTGTCACGATTGGTTACCAGGGTCCACTCACCGGTGAAGAAGCCCAGGTAGGAATCGATGAATTGAACGGCGTTAAGTACGCAGTCAAACTCTTCAATGCGAAGAACAAGGGCAAGATCAATGTAAAGATCGTCGAAATCGATGATCAGGGTTCAGGAACTGAAGCAGCAAAAGTTGCTCCAGGCGCTGCATCCAACAAGAAGATTCTCGGCATCGTTGGACCTGCATATTCAGGCGCAACTATTGCCTCGCTTCCTTTCTACAAGCAGACAAATCTTCCGCTGATTTCTCCATCCGCTACTCGCGTATCAATTACTGATCCAGCACAGGGCCTAATTGGATTCCCCGTGTTTCACCGCATCCCAGTAACTGACCGCGTTCAGGGCCCAGCCCTATACAAGTTAGCGACCAAGGGCGTAACTAGCCCAGTCGTTTTCGTTATTGATGATCAGTCACCATATGGTGTTGGTCTTGTTCAATATATGGAGCTTGGCGGCGCAAAGCTTGCTGGTAAGGATTCAGTTCCAGATAAGACCACTGACTGGTCTGCAACAATTTCCAAGGTGACTGCTGCTAAGGCAAACGTCGTAATCTTCACTGGTTACTACGCTCAAGCAGCGACACTCTTCCGTCAGCTTCGCGACTCCGGTTATAAGGGAGTGCTTGCTGGTGGCGATGGAGTTCTAAGCCCAGGTATTTTGACCTTGGCTAGCTCTTCAATCCTCGAAGGTGTCCGCCTTACCGGTGGAACTGTTCCACTAGCCGAGATTTCCCAGAGCCTTGAAGATGACTTCAAGAAGAAGATGGGTGTCTCATCCGGTACATATGCTGCAGAGTCGATTGATGCAACAAACATCTTCCTCAGCTGCATAACAAAGGGAGTTAAGGACCGTGCGGCCATGCTCAAGTGCGTAAAGGCATTCAAGGGCAAGTCGATCACTGGCAGCAATCTCTCCTTTGATCAATACGGTGATACCGCTGGCGGAGTCATGAATGGCTTCGAGATCAAGTCCGGCGCTATCAAGTACACCGGAGCAGTTAAGTAATAAGTTCTCCGTAAGGAGAATGAGGAACTAAGAGCGAGCGCTCAGTCGGGAAGACTGGGCGCTCGACTCAAATCGATAGGAAAGCGGATAATTGCTAAACAACTTCGTAGACCAATTCGCCTCCCTTACCGTAGGTGGATTGAGCCTTGGATTTATCTATGTGCTTATCGCGCTTGGCTACACCATGGTTTACGGCGTCTTAAGAATGATCAATTTTGCAAATTCAGAAGTATTTATGTACGGAACATTTGCGACCATAATTGTGATTCGCGATGTCTTTGGATTCACGCAACAATCTGAACCAGCGACCGGGCTTCGACTCTTCTACATTCTCTTATTATGTTTGATTGCATCAATGCTGATGTCTGGGCTTCTTTCGATTCTCCTTGAAATTGTTGCTTATCGTCGACTTCGTAATCGGGGATCGAATAAATTGGCACCTCTAATATCTGCAATCGGAATGTCCATAGTCCTGGCAGAGTTCATGCGAATCTTGACAGATTCGCGTTATGTTGGTTCGCCGCGCGTCATGGAAAAGCAGTCACTCGGAACATTTTTCGGCGCCGAACTCCGGTTAGACAACACAATCATTATCGTTGCAGGCCTAATGCTTTTTATTTCTTTAAGTCAATTTGTCCAGCGCACGCGACTCGGTAAAGCTATCCGTGCAGTATCGATGAATGAGGATGCTGCAAAACTGATGGGTGTGAACTTAAACTTTGTTGTTTCCGGCACATTCTTGGTAGGTGGATTGATGACAGGTGCCGCTGGATTTTTCTATGTTTTGAAGTATGAAAACACATCTTTCAACATCGGCTTTGAACTTGGAATTGCGGCATTTACTGCGGCGATTTTAGGGGGCATCGGCAATATTAAAGGTGCTTTTTATGGCGGCATCGTCCTTGGCCTGCTGGAGACTTATGCCTCCTTCTTCCTTGGTACCCAATGGAAAGCAGTAACGGTCTTCATAGTTCTGGTATTTGTTCTTTACTTCCGCCCGAATGGCGTCTTCGGTGAAGCAATTACGCAAACGAGGGCATGATGTTCAATTTGAGAGATTGGGGAGCGGGGGTCTGGGAGCGTTCCGGTCGTCCCATTAGAGTTCTGATTGTTTTAGGTGCGATCGCTATCGCCGCGTCGCTTCCTCTTCTTGGTGGAACTTTTCTTAATACGCCGATTGCAGACTACGGATCTGTGCTGGTATTTCCAGTCGCAATTTTCGTGATCATGGCCTTGGGATTAAATATTGTCATCGGAAAGAGCGGGCTTCTAGACCTTGGCTATGTGGCTTTCTTCGCAATCGGTGCCTATACGATGGGAATTCTTGGAACTAAGACAGGCCTTAACTCTTGGGAGATTTTGCCAATAGGAATCGCAATGGCAATGTTTGCTGGGTTACTTCTTGGAGTACCAGCGCTTCGACTTCGCGGAGACTATCTTGCGATTATCACACTTGGGTTTGGTGAGATTGTTAGAATTACTGCGCTTAATCTCAATTCAATTGGTGGTGCAAACGGAATTGTAGGAATCCCAACACCACCTACAGTATTTGGACTCGAATATACATTTGATAATCACCGGCTTTATTTCTGGACGTTCTTGCTAATAATTCTGCTAACGATTTGGATGATTCGTCGCCTTTCCGTTCGCCGTGCAGGACGCGCATGGGAATCAATTCGTCAAGATGAAGATGCGGCTGAACTCATGGGTGTGCCGACATTTCGATACAAGATCTGGGCATTCGTGCTTGGAGCTTCAGTTGGAGGAGCTGCAGGAGTTCTCTATGCCTCGAAGACACTTTTTATTTCCCCAGATAACTTCACGCTTCAAGTTTCAATTCTGATTCTTGCCTGCGTCGTCTTCGGTGGGATGGGCAATATTTGGGGCGTTATTCTCGGTGCGGTCATTCTTGGATATCTTCCAGACCGTATTCGCTTCATCTCCGATGCGCGACTGTTGGTTTTTGGCGCTGTACTTGTTTTGATGATGAATTTAAGACCTGATGGCCTGTTACCTAGGAAGAAGCGTGAGAAGGCACTACCAGATAAGAGTTCTGGAAAGGCCGAGGCATGAGCAACTCAATATTGGAATTAAAGAACGTGACTATGAAGTTTGGTGGCGTTGTAGCGCTAAACAACGTTAGTTTCGAAATTAAGAAGCAGGAAATTCTCGGTTTGATTGGCCCAAACGGTGCTGGAAAAACTACAATTTTTAATGTCATAACCGGGGTCTATCAGGTCACTGAAGGTGAGATAACTTTCGAAGGTAAATCGGTCAAGGGCAAAAAGCGATACAAAATAACTCGCGGTGGAATCGCAAGAACTTTCCAGAATATTCGCCTCTGGGGTGAAATGACAGCACTTGAGAATGTAATAACGGCAACGGATACCCATAAGAAGTCAGGTTTACTGAGTGGACTTTTTGGACTACCTATTTCTCGAAGAGAAGAGAAGCGCGACAAAGCGCGCGCCCAAGAGCTTCTAGATTTCATTGGAATTGGTGAGTATTCAGATCGTCTTGCAAAGAATCTTCCTTATGGTGTACAGCGTAGACTCGAGATAGCACGTGCACTTGGAACTGAGCCTAAGTTGATTCTTCTTGATGAACCAGCTGCCGGATTTAATCCCGCAGAAAAAGTCGAGTTGGCAAAAACGATTCGCAAAATACGTGATGCTGGATATACCGTGCTATTGATTGAACATGATATGTCGTTAGTCATGGGCGTTTCTGATCGTGTAGTTGTAATCGATTTTGGCCAGAAGATTGCAGATGATCTACCTGCGAAAGTTCAGAACGATAAGCGTGTTATTGAGGCCTATTTAGGAGTTCCTGAAGATGCGTCTTGAGATAAAAGATTTACACGTCCACTACGGCAAGATTGAAGCAATCAAAGGTATTTCTTTCACTGTGGATCAAGGCGAAATCGTCACCCTGATTGGCGCAAATGGTGCTGGTAAGACAACCACTTTAAAGACGATTTCTGGGCTTCGACCAGTCTCATCGGGCTCGATTATTTTCGATGGTAAAGATATTTCTAAACTTCCTGCCCACGCGAGGGTCCGCCTCGGAATTTCGCAAGCTCCGGAAGGTCGTGGAATATTCCCAGGCATGACCGTTCTTGAGAATCTTGAGATGGGCAAATACCACCTTAAAATGCGGAGCGCCGAAGTGGCTGAGGATCTTGAGAAGGTTTACACCTTGTTTCCTCGACTCAAAGAGCGGGCAAAGCAAGCTGGCGGAACATTGTCGGGCGGAGAACAGCAGATGCTTGCAATCGGTCGATCTCTCATGGCGCGCCCCAAAGTTCTTTTACTTGATGAACCATCAATGGGTCTTGCTCCCCAGATGATCGCCAACATCTTTCGCATCATTACTGAAATCAATAAACAAGGCGTAACGATTTTGCTCGTGGAGCAGAACGCACAACAAGCCCTAAATCGTGCTCATCGAGCTTACGTCTTAGAGACAGGCTCTATCACCAAAGAAGCAAATGCGAAGGACCTTCTCAATGACCCGCATGTTAAAGCGGCATATTTGGGAACTGGTGCGCACGAAATCTTTTAGCTAGCGCTCTGCAAGAATCAAGCAAGTAATTCGAGCAGTACAGGTCCGCTCACCTTTTTCATTTGTGATTTCTACGTTGTAAGAACAGAGAGTCTTGCCAAGAGTTATTGCAGTCGCAACCGCCGTCACGATTCCTGAGGTTGCCGATTTATGATGAGTAGCGTTTATATCAACTCCAACAATTCTTCTAGTGGGGCCAGCATGAAGTTGCGTACCTACAGATCCAAGACTCTCGGCAAGAACGACATTGGCTCCGCCATGAAGAAGTCCCATCGGCTGGGTATTTCCGTCTACTGGCATTGTCCCTACGAGGCGCTCAGGACTCGCTTCGATAATCTCGATACCCATTTTCTTATCTAGTGCGCCTCGACCGCGCTCACGTAAAACTTCCATGAAATCTGTCATGCGAGGATTCTAGGAGGCTATCCCTAGGATTGTGGGCGATGAAACCTCGGGTTCTATTAATAGATGGGCATTCTCTTGCCTACCGAGCTTTTTATGCCTTACCACTTGAGAACTTCACAACATCTTCGGGGCAACATACAAATGCCATCTATGGATTCGCCTCGATGTTGCTAAATCTAATCAGAGATGAGAAGCCAACCCACATAGCGGCTGCCTTCGATGTTTCGCGAAAGACCTTCAGGACTGAAGCTTTCCCAGAATACAAGGCTAATCGAGCAAAAACTCCTGATGAATTCAGATCTCAACTCTCATACATCTCAGAACTCGTGGCCGCGTTCAATATAAAGAGCTTTGAGAGTGAGGGTTTTGAAGCTGACGATGTAATTGCAACCATTGTTGCAAAAGGGGATGGAGATGCTGTGTTCCTGATCTGCACAGGCGATCGCGATTCCTTTCAGTTGGTGAATAAGAATGTAACCGTGCTTTATCCACGCAAAGGTGTTACCGATCTCGCGCGCATGACCCCCGAGGCCGTTGTCGAGAAGTACGGATTGACTCCAGAGCAGTACCCAGACTTTGCAGCGCTACGGGGAGATCCAAGCGATAACCTCCCATCAATTCCGGGCGTAGGGGAGAAGACGGCTGCTAAATGGATTAATGAATACGGCTCGCTCAAGGGGTTGATCTCGCATGCTGATGAGGTCCCAGGCAAAGCGGGAGAATCTTTACGTAGCTCGCTGAATGCAGTGATTAAGAATCGTGAGCTGACTCAATTACGAATTGATGTGCCAATCCCTTTGGAAGTTAAGGATTTGAAGTGGGATGGAATTGATGTAACTAAGGCTATGCAACTTCTAGAAAAGTTGGAAATCAAAGCGCTCCGGGAGCGGGTGGGCGCACTTGCAGGTGTTGTTTCCCCTAGTTCCACTTCCTCGCCAATGAATGAACCGGTAAAAATAAAAGTCAAAGCTGTCAATAAGTTGGATTTTGCCAACGCGATTCGTGCCGCTAAGGGAGTTTTAAGCTTAATTGATTGCGGCGAAAGTATTGCCGTCGCCCTTGATGATAAAGAAGTGATCGAAGTGCCCCTTGATGGGTTGGAGTTACCAATAAAAGGGAGTTTTATAGCCCATAGAAGTAAGGAATTAATAAGGCGAGGAATAATCGAAACTTGTAATTTCGATATTGAGCTTGCTGCATATCTTGTGAACCCAGGAACTCGAGATTTAGAAATCGATGAACTTCTTCTCAAGTATCTTGGTATCGCTCTTCCTGTTAAGCAAGAGGGGCTCTTTGGTGATTCTCACACCCCAGAAACGGCCTCGTATCTCTTTGCACTTCATGAAAATCTCAAAGAGGAATTGCAGGCACGCGAATTAGAAGGACTATTCAGCTCACTTGAGATGCCCAGTCTGCATCTTCTCGCAGAGATGGAGCGCACCGGCATTGGCGTTGATCGTAAGGCTCTCACAAATCTCCATGATTTCTTCGCTAGCGAAGAGTTAGCGGCGACTACTGCAGCCCATCGGGCAGCGGGCAGAGAGTTCAACGTATCTTCACCAAAGCAGTTACAGGTTGTTCTATTTGACGAGTTAGGACTTCCCAAGACAAAGCGGATTAAGACTGGATTTAGTACCGATGCAGAATCCCTTGAATGGCTTTTTGCAAAGACAAGTCACCCGGTCCTTAAGAATCTACTTCGGATCCGTGAAGTAGGAAAGCTAAGAACCACTGTTGAAGGCTTGATTAGCGCTATAGCTAGCGATGAGCGAATCCACACAACTTTCCAACAGACAGTTGCGGCAACTGGAAGACTCTCATCTACCGATCCTAACTTACAAAATATTCCAATTCGAAGTGATGAGGGAAGAAAGATTAGGGATTCGTTTGTAGCCCAACCGCCTTTTACGGAATTGATGACGGCGGATTACAGCCAGATTGAAATGCGAATAATGGCTCATCTCTCGCAAGATGCTGGGCTTCTAAAAGCTTTTCATGAGGGCGAGGATTTACATTCCACAGTTGCATCACAAGTATTTGGAATTCCGACTAAAGAAGTCGATGCGGAGATGCGCCGCCAAATTAAGGCGATATCCTATGGGCTGGCATATGGCCTCTCCTCATTTGGGCTCGCGCAACAATTGGATATCTCACCGACTGAAGCGGGCGCCCTTATGGGGAAATACTTTGAACGATTTGGTGGAATTCAAGATTATTTGAAGGATGTGGTGAAGATGGCACGAGATCGTGGTTACACCGAAACAATTTTGGGGCGGAGGCGCTATTTACCTGATCTAAACCATGAAAATAGACAGCGTCGCGAAGTTGCAGAACGGGCGGCACTCAATGCTCCAATCCAGGGTTCGGCAGCAGACATCATCAAAGTTGCTATGTTGAAGGTCGCTAAATCCCTTGCGGAGCAAAAAATGAAATCGCGACTATTGCTCCAAGTCCATGATGAATTAATCTTTGAGGTCGCGCCCGGTGAAGCCGAGCAACTTGAGAAGTTGGTCCGCCAGGAGATGGGTGGGGCTTATCCCTTAAAGGCTCCGCTTGATGTCAATGTCGGCTTCGGAAAGAGCTGGGATTCAGCCGCTCACTGACTACTCAAATTGACCCTTTGTGACCTTTGAAAGTAGCCTTGCGCTCCTCGCTTAGGGATCTTGCATAGCCTCGGACCTAGTAGGAAATGCCCAATTAACTTTGGAGTCAGACTTTAAGCGTGCCCTACTAGAAAATTTCCCCACGGAGTACCTTGTCAACTCAAATATCACTAAATGATGTCGGAACAGCAGAAGATTTTCTCGCCGCAATTGAAGGCACAATAAAAAATTTCAATGATGGAGATTTAGTTTCAGGAATCGTCGTTCAAGTAGATCGCGATGAAGTATTACTAGATATCGGATACAAGACTGAGGGTGTTATTCCTTCTCGCGAACTCTCCATTCGTCACGACTTGGATCCAAGCGAACTTGTGAAAATTGGCGAGCGGATTGAAGCGCTCGTTCTACAGAAAGAAGATAAAGAAGGTCGCCTAATCCTTTCTAAGAAGCGCGCCCAATACGAGAAGGCATGGGGCGAAATTGAAGGAAAGAAAGAGCGCGATGAAGTCGTTGTTGGAACTGTAATTGAGGTCGTAAAAGGTGGATTAATTGTCGATATTGGGCTACGTGGTTTCTTGCCCGCATCGTTAGTCGAAATGCGTCGCGTTCGGGATCTTTCTCCATACATTGGCAAGCAGGTTGAAGCCAGAATTATCGAATTGGATAAGAACCGAAACAACGTTGTTCTTTCAAGACGTGCCTACTTAGAGCAGACTCAATCTGAATCTCGCACCTCATTCCTAAATCAACTCCAAAAAGGACAGGTCCGCTCTGGCGTTGTCTCATCGATTGTTAACTTTGGAGCATTCGTAGATCTTGGTGGCGTAGATGGCTTAGTCCACGTTTCAGAACTCTCCTGGAAACATATTGATCATCCCGGTGAAGTCGTAGAAGTTGGCGATGAGGTAACGGTCGAAGTCCTTGAAGTCGATTTCGAGCGCGAGCGTGTTTCGCTTTCATTAAAGGCAACTCAAGAGGATCCATGGCAGGCATTTGCAAGAACGCACACCATTAATCAAGTTGTTCCAGGCGAAGTCACCAAGCTAGTTCCATTCGGTGCGTTTATTCGAGTCTTTGATGGAATTGAAGGGCTCGTCCATATCTCTGAGCTAGCTGAGCGTCATGTTGAGATTCCAGAACAGGTTGTGCAGGTTGGCGATCAACTATTTGTAAAGATCATTGATATCGACCTCGAACGTCGTCGCATCTCGCTCTCGCTGAAGCAAGCTAACGAGGGACATGATGTTCCAGTCGAAGCCTTTGATCCCACTCAATATGGAATGCCTGCTCGTTATGACGAGAGCGGAAACTTCATATATCCAGAAGGATTTGATCCACAGACCCAAGAGTGGAAGCCAGGATATGAATCGCAACGTGAAGAGTGGGAGCGCCAATATGCTGAAGCGCAAGCACGCTTCCTAGCCCATAAAAAGCAGAAGGCTGAAGCGCAAGCCGCCGATGCTGCTGCGGCTGCAGATCAACCTGCAGAAGATGGCGCAACCGCATCTGCTGAGTAGTAGTCGATGAGAACTGGGTCAGATATAACTCTGACCCAGTTCTTTTCTTTTTCACCTTTTTAACGCACTTCTAGGACCTTGGAGTCAGTTAGATGCTCGCTATCGCTCTCACCGGAGGAATCGGTTCGGGTAAGTCCTTAGCTGCTGAATTCTTTCAAGAACTCGGTGCAATTGTGATTGATTCGGACCAGCTTTCTAGAGATGTAATTGAACGTGGTACTGAAGGATTTGATGAAGTTGTGGCTCGCTTTGGTGACGCAATTCTCTCTGGGGGAGATATCGATCGAGCAAAGTTAGCTGAACTAGTTTTTCGCGACCAAGATGCGAGGCGGGCGCTGGAGTCGATCATCCATCCAAGAGTTCGTGAAGCTGCGTTGCGAATGACTTCGCGGGCTCCCCAAGATGGAGTAGTGATAAACCAAATCCCACTTCTCTTCGAAACCAAAGGAAAGTCTCGTTTTGATCTCGTAATAACGATTGCATCTTCACTTTCGAATCGTCGGTCCCGCCTTGAGCAACGAGGATTGAAGGGTTATGAAATCGAGCGACGTTTTGCAGCGCAAGCAACTGAGGAAGAGCGTGCATCTATCGCAGATATAGTGATTGAGAATGATGGAAGCATCGAGGAATTAGAGCGAAAAGTGAGTGAGGTCTGGGAGCGAGAAATTCTCCCTCGGATAGATAAATGACAAGGGCAGTCACCTCCACGCCGCGAGCAGATCGTCCCTTCCAGGTCATAAGCGAGTTCATGCCTGCCGGTGATCAACCCAATGCTATTGCGAATTTAACCGATCGCGTAAATCGAGGTGAGTCCGACATCGTCCTTTTGGGAGCTACTGGTACCGGTAAGTCGGCGACTGTTGCTTGGTTAATCGAACAAGTGCAGCGTCCGACTCTCGTTCTTGCTCCCAATAAAACCCTTGCTGCCCAATTAGCTAATGAATTTAGGGAGCTGATGCCTAATAACGCCGTTGAATATTTCGTCTCCTATTATGACTATTACCAACCTGAGGCGTACGTACCCCAAACCGATACTTTCATTGAGAAGGATGCCTCTATCAATTCAGAAGTGGAACGACTTAGATACTCCGCAACATATTCGCTTTTAACAAGGCGTGATGTCGTTGTAGTTGCCACCGTATCTTGCATCTACGGCCTCGGAACACCTCAAGAGTACATAGATCGAATGGTTCGAATACATGTCGGTGATTCCATCGACCGCAATGCCCTGCTGCGAAGATTCGTTGACATTCAATATAAGCGTAATGACATGGCATTCGAGCGCGGCACATTTAGAGTAAGAGGTGACACCGTTGAGATCATCCCGGTCTACGAAGAATTGGCGATTCGCATCGAGATGTTTGGGGATGAGATTGAGAGACTCACGACGTTAAACCCACTTACGGGTGAGATTGTGAGTGATGTAAAGGAAGTCTTCATTTTCCCAGCGACTCACTACTCAGCAAGTCCCACGACAATGAAGCGAGCGATGGCAGATATCGAAGCTGAGCTTGCTATTCGGCTCGAGCAATTAGAGCGCTCGAATAAATTGCTCGAGGCGCAACGATTGCGAATGCGAACGCAATTCGACCTTGAAATGATTGCTCAGCTTGGGTTCTGCTCCGGAATCGAAAACTATTCACGGCATATAGATGGGCGCGCTCCGGGGTCGGCTCCAAATTGCTTACTTGATTATTTCCCAGAAGATTTTCTATGTGTTATCGATGAATCGCATATCACCGTCCCACAAATCGGCGCTATGTACGAAGGAGATGCGTCTCGAAAACGTACTTTGGTTGAGCATGGATTCAGATTGCCCAGTGCGATGGATAACCGGCCCCTTACCTTTAATGAATTTCTAGAGCGAACACCGCAAAAGGTTTACCTCTCGGCTACTCCGGGTCCTTATGAATTGGAAAAGGCGGGTGGAGTGTTTGTCGAGCAAGTGATTCGACCAACGGGCTTGATTGATCCAAAGATAATTCTGAAGCCCACTAAGAATCAGATCGATGACTTGATGGTTGAGATAAAAGCTCGGGCCAATAGTAACGAGCGAGTTCTCGTTACAACCCTCACAAAGAAGATGGCCGAAGATCTCACGGATTACTTTTCGAACGCTGGCATTCGAGTGCGATACCTACACTCTGAAGTTGACACCTTAAGGCGCGTGGAGCTTCTTCGGGAATTGCGACTTGGCGAGTATGACGTTCTGGTAGGAATAAATCTTCTGCGTGAAGGCCTTGACCTACCGGAAGTTTCGCTCGTCTCTATCCTTGATGCGGATAAAGAAGGTTTCTTACGTTCAACACGTTCATTGATCCAAACCATCGGTCGTGCGGCCAGAAATGTATCGGGTGAAGTACATATGTATGGCGATAACCTCACTGACTCGATGCGGAATGCAATTGATGAAACTAATCGACGTCGCGCTAAACAGGTTGCATATAACCAGGCCATGGGGATTGACCCACAGCCGCTTCGAAAGAAGATCGCTGATATCACTGATCTGATCGAAAAGGAGAGCGAGGACACCGAAAGTCTGCTTCGAGGAGGTCGCAGAAAAGGCATATCCGAGACTCCGGTTGGCGTACATGCCAAGTCGCTCGTAGCCTTACCTAGAGCCGAACTTCTCGGCCTGATCGAATCGCTCACAGAACAGATGCGCAGCGCTGCAGCTGAACTGCAATTCGAATTGGCAGCGAGGCTGCGTGATGAAATCAAAGAGTTGAAACGTGAACTTAGAAGTATGGATGAAGGTGGGATTAAGTGAGCGCGGATCGTCTAGTTGTTAGAGGTGCACGCGAGCACAATTTGAAGAATGTCTCCCTTGATTTGCCGAGGAACTCACTCATTGTCTTCACCGGGTTATCTGGGTCAGGAAAGTCCTCACTGGCATTTGACACAATATTTGCTGAAGGACAACGCCGTTATGTTGAGTCCCTTTCCGCATATGCCCGCCAATTCCTCGGGCAGATGGATAAACCAGATGTCGATTTCATAGAGGGCCTATCACCTGCAGTTTCGATCGACCAGAAATCTACAAATAGAAATCCGAGATCGACGGTAGGAACTATTACGGAAGTTTATGACTACCTGAGATTGCTATTTTCTCGGGCTGGAAAACCGCACTGTCCAAAGTGCGGAAAACCGATTGCAAAGCAGACGCCACAGAACATAGTTGACCAAATTTTGGGCCTTGAACCCGAGACTCGCTTCCAAGTATTGGCTCCGATGATTCGGGCTCGAAAGGGAGAGTTTGCCGACTTATTTAAGGATCTTCTCGCCCAGGGTTATTCTCGCGCACGGGTTGATGGAGTAACAATCCAATTAAGCGAGCCGCCGAAGTTAAAGAAACAAGAAAAGCACACAATTGAGGTCGTAATTGATCGACTAACCGCGAAAGCAGAATCAAAACAAAGGTTGACTGATTCGATTGAAACGGCGCTGCGCCTTGCTAATGGACTCGTCACCCTTGAGTTTGTCGATGTCAAGGAGAAGAGCGAGCGGGAGCGGACCTATAGTGAACTTTTGGCCTGTCATGACTGTGGCCTATCGTTTCAAGAAATGGAGCCACGTTCTTTTTCGTTTAACTCACCATTTGGCGCATGCCCAGAATGCACCGGAATAGGTTCTAAGCTGGAAGTGGATGAAGAGTTGGTTATTCCAGATGATTCAATTTCAATTAATGAGGGAGCGATAGCGCCCTGGGCTGGTGGCCAGAGCGCCGAATATTTCAATAATCTTTTAGATGCGCTTGCCAAAGATGTGAAGTTCTCGATGGATACGCCATGGAAGCGACTCTCCGAAAAGGCTAAGGCTGCGATTCTTAATGGCTATGAATATGAAGTTCATGTGAAGTACAAGAATCGATATGGAAGAGTCCGGAGTTACTCCACCGGCTTTGAGGGCGTAATACCTTTCATCGAAAGGCGTCATGGTGAGACCGAAAGTGATTACAGCCGTGAGAAATATGAGGCTTATATGCGCGAGACTCCTTGCGCTGTATGTAATGGATCAAGGCTTAAACCAGAAGTACTAGCGGTCACAGTTGGCGGAAAGAACATCGCTGAGATATGCGAACTCTCCATAGATGAGTGCGCAAAATTCCTCAAAGAGATAAAGCTGGGAACTCGTGAGGCAAAGATTGCTGAGCGAGTTATGAAAGAAGTTAATGCTCGATTGGGATTCTTGCTCGATGTTGGCCTCGAATATTTGACTCTTGCTCGAGCCGCAGCCTCACTTTCAGGAGGCGAAGCCCAGCGCATCCGACTTGCCACCCAGATCGGATCCGGTCTAGTTGGCGTTCTATATGTGCTTGATGAACCGAGCATTGGACTTCATCAGCGTGATAATCGAAGGTTGATAGATACGCTCACGCATCTTCGAGATCTAGGAAACACCCTAATTGTCGTAGAGCATGATGAAGAAACGATTAGGACTGCGGACTGGATCGTTGATATTGGACCCGGTGCCGGCGAACACGGGGGAGAGATAGTTGTTTCCGGCGATTTTGAAAGCCTAACTAACTCAAAGAAATCTATCACTGGCGCATACATCTCAGGGCGCTCATCGATTTCTGTTCCAAAGAAGCGACGTGCCATAAATCCGAAAAAGGCGCTCGTAGTTAAAGAAGCGAAAGAGAACAATCTAAAGTCAATTGATGTCACCTTCCCACTTGGGCTTTTTATATCCGTCACGGGAGTCAGCGGTTCTGGAAAGTCCACTCTGGTAAATGACATTCTCTACTCAGTACTTGCCAATAAGTTAAATGGAGCGCGGATAGTCCCTGGTCGACACCGCACCATCAGCGGCATCGATAATCTAGATAAAGTCGTGCACGTAGATCAATCCCCGATTGGTCGGACACCTCGTTCAAATCCGGCAACATATACGGGAGTTTTCGACAAGATTAGGGCGCTCTTTGCCGAGACTAGCGAGGCGAAAGTTCGGGGTTACCAACAAGGCCGATTCTCCTTTAATGTCAAAGGTGGTCGGTGTGAGAATTGTGCTGGCGATGGCACGATCACGATTGAGATGAATTTCTTGCCGGATGTTTATGTCCCCTGTGAAGTCTGCCATGGGGCTCGGTACAACCGTGAGACTCTGGAAGTACATTACAAGAGTAAGACAATTGCAGAAGTATTGGATATGCCAATCGAGAAGGCTACTGAATTCTTCGAATCAATACCTGCAATTCATCGTTACCTAAAGACTCTCTGTGATGTAGGGCTTGGTTACGTTCGACTTGGACAGTCCGCACCAACACTTTCCGGTGGCGAAGCGCAGCGAGTGAAATTGGCAACTGAGCTTCAACGGCGCTCTACTGGAAGAACTATTTATGTGCTAGATGAACCAACGACTGGATTACATTTCGAAGACGTTAGGAAGCTCTTAGGGGTTCTGCAGCGATTGGTAGATACTGGAAATACCGTTGTAGTAATTGAGCACAATCTTGATGTCATAAAGTCAGCTGATTGGGTGATTGATCTTGGGCCAGAGGGGGGATCAGGTGGTGGAACAGTCGTTGCGACCGGTACCCCGGAGGAGGTTTCAAAGAACAAATCGAGTTATACAGGCAAATTCCTAGCCGAGACATTAAAACGAAATAAGTAAAGACTCTTATGGCCGATCCAACTAGCTACCGCCCTAACGGCGTCCCTGATGAGCCCGGGGTATATCGATTCTTCAATGAAGCAGATCGAGTCATCTATGTTGGAAAAGCGAGATCTTTAAAGAATCGCCTCAACTCCTACTTTCAAAAGAATTTACCGGAAAAGACTCACCGGATGGTGCACGCAGCAACACGCGTTGATTGGACCGTCGTAAGTTCTGAAGTCGAAGCGCTACAACTTGAGTTTTCATGGATCAAGGAAGAAAACCCTGAATTCAATGTCCAGTTCCGCGACGATAAGTCCTATCCATTCCTTGCAATCAGCATGAAAGAGGAGTTCCCACGCTTATTTATCACTAGACGCGCTAAGCAAAAGGGCATTAAATATTTTGGACCATTTGCGCATGCCTGGGCGCTAAGAACGACCTTTGATCTCATTCTTGAACTCTTTCCCATACGCTCATGCTCAAAGGGTAATTTCGACCGCGCCCAAAAAAGTAAGCGTCAATGTCTCCTTGGCGACATTGGAAAGTGCTCCGCTCCTTGCGTTGGCCGTATAGATGAGAAGGGACATAGAGTTCTAATTTCAAAATTGAGCGAATTCATGGAAGGTGGTGGAGCGGACCTTGAGGCGCGCCTTACTGAAGAGATGGAACGCGCCGCCGCAGCAGAACAATTCGAACGAGCCGCGAAGATTCGAGATCGCCTACGAGCGCTACAACTTGCAAATGAATCTACCGAGGCCGCAATTTCTGATTCGATTTGCGCCGACTTTGTGGCATTGCATGATGACATAACACACTCAGCTGCATCTTTCTTTCGAGTAAGGAGTGGGAGAGTTGTTGGATCTAGATCTTGGATTATCGATCGAACGAACTTGCCAGAGGATGAAAACTTAGTTCCAGCAACACTGGAGTTGATCTATCGTGAATATGAAATCCCACGTGAGATTTATATCAATTTGGAACTCCCCGAAAGTGAAGCGCTCGAGACTCTGCTCTCGGAGCGCGGCGGTATGAAGACTTCTATTCATCATCCACAACGAGGTGAGAAAATGGAAATCTTAGATACAGTGAAACGAAATGCCCATCAGTCCCTTATCCAATTCTTAAGCAAGCGAGCCAACGATGCCGCTGTATCTGGACGTACTTTGGAGGAGCTTGCTGGAGCGCTGGAGCTAGATGAATTGCCGCTACGGATAGAGTGCTTTGATATTTCAAATATTCAAGGAACTTCCGTGGTGGCATCAATGGTTGTATTCGAGGATGGTCAGCCAAAAAAGAGCGATTACCGTCGCTTTGGAATAGATGATCGAGAAAAATTCGACGATACTCGAGCGATGCACCATGTTATTACACGGCGCTTTAAGCGATACCTTGAGGAAAAAGACTTGGATCTAGAGGAAATTCAAATTCAAGGCGGAGCCCGCCCCAGATTTGCTTATCCACCACAACTAGTAATTGTCGATGGCGGGCGTGGACAAGTTAATGCTGCAGCTCGTGCTCTTGCCGAACTTGGCATAACCGATGTTGCTCTGGTCGGTCTTGCGAAACGGCTTGAGGAAATTTGGTTCCCTGACCGCGATTATCCGGTGATCTTGAAGCGAAACAGTGAAGCGCTATATCTAGTACAACGCATTCGCGACGAGGCTCACCGCTTTGCAATTACCTTCCATCGCTCCAAGAGGTCAAGGTTGATGCTGGAATCACTATTGGATGAAATACCTGGCCTAGGAGAAAGCCGAAGAAATTCGATACTCGAGGCCTTTGGTTCCGTGGCCGCAATTCGTAAGGCGAGCGCTGCTGAGATTGCCGCTGTACCCGGGGTTGGAGAGAAGACCGCGAACTCGATTATCGAGAGCCTTTCGAAACTTGCGGGAAATTATGAGGTGGATACGCAAACAGGCGAGATCATCGAGCATCCTTGACATAGATAGCATGATGCAACCATGGCACGCGAAGTTGTAGTTATCACCGGAATGAGCGGGGCGGGCCGCTCCACTGTGGCCCACTCGATGGAAGATTCGGGTTGGTATGTAATCGACAACTTGCCCCCTTCACTTCTCTCATCCGTTCTTGATATGACAGAACGGACCTCAGATTCCATCGCAGTCGTAATCGATGTCAGGGGTCGTCAATTCTTCGATGACCTAAATCGCTCTCTTGCCGATCTAGTGGAAAAAGGGGTGTCACGGAAAATAATTTTTGTTGACGCATCAGATGAAGTTCTAATAACAAGATTCGAGTCATCGCGAAGGCCACACCCACTCCAGGGAAATGATCGAATCGTCGATGGCATTGAGCGAGAGCGGGAAAAATTGCGGGAAATGCGCGCAGGTGCCGATCTTGTCGTCGATACCTCACAGCTAAATATCCACCAACTTGAGCGGAAGATTAACGAACTATTCCAGAGCGGATCCTTAGCCGCTCTTAAGGTCAATGTCCTCTCCTTTGGATACAAGTTTGGAATTCCCGCAGATGCAGATCTAGTTATGGATTGTCGCTTCATCCCAAACCCACATTGGCAGACTGAGTTAAGGCCGAAGACTGGGCTAGATAAGGAAGTAAGCGATGCGGTTTTGAGCGCAAGCGCTGTCCCAGAATTCCTTGATCGCTATGTAGCGCTCTTTGACAGTATCGCTCGTGGCTACCTTCAAGAAGGAAAGAAGTTCATAACTCTCGCAATTGGTTGCACTGGTGGCAAACATAGAAGCGTCGCTGTTGCTGAGGAATTAGCACGCCGCCTTAATGGATTGGATCTAAATGGCGATTCTTCCGTATCAGCGCATGCGATCCATCGTGACTTAGGGAGAGAGCGTTGAGAGTAGTTTCATTTGGCGGCGGACACGGTCTTGCTGCCATGTTAAAAGCGCTGCGACAAGTCACACCTGAGATAACTGCAATTGTTACGGTCGCTGATAATGGTGGATCAAGTGGTCGATTACGCGAGGAATTCAATTCGTTGCCACCTGGTGATCTGCGAATGGCGCTTGCAGCGCTCTGTGGTGATGATGAGTGGGGTAAGAATTGGGCTGATTTGATGCAATATAGATTCACCTCAGATGGCGAATTGAATGGACATGCGCTCGGAAACCTACTTCTAGCTGCGCTTTGGGATAGAGATGGCGATCCAATCCAGGGCCTTGATCGGGTGGGTGCGCTATTGAAAGTGGTAGGCCGAGTACTTCCGATGTCATTACAGCCGCTTGATATCGAAGGTACATTTCGGAATTGGCAAGGAACCCAAGTAATTCGAGGACAGACTGAAGTTGCAATAGGTAAAGGCTCGCTTGAGAACTTGTCCTTGATGCCCGCCAACGCTCGCCCCACTCCCGAAGGGCTCTCGGCCATTTCATCGGCAGATTGGTTAACTCTCGGCCCGGGATCTTGGTTTTCCAGCGTTCTTCCACACTTACTTCTCGAGGAGCAACGGGATGCAATCTCTGGCTCTGTTGCCAAAAAAATCATTGTTTTAAATCTCGATGCCAATCCAAACGCATCCGGAGATGAATTTGCAGGCTATTCGCCGGCCGATCACCTAAAGCTAATCCGGAAATATGCTCCTAAATTAACTGCGAATTTTGCAATTGCAGACGAATCAATAATGAATCGTGGCGAGAGCGGGAGGGAACTCAAGTCAATTGTCAACGATATGGGGGGAGAGCTAATTGTGGCCGATCTCGCAGTAAGTCCAGGCAGCAATCATCATGATCCTCAAAAATTGAGTTCTGTTTTCCGCAACATTTTCGGTTTAGAAGTGATTAGATAACGCTCATGGCCATGACTTCATCGGTTAAGGACGAATTGAGTCGCCTTTCGATCTCTAAGCCTTGTTGTCGAAAAGCCGAAGTATCATCCATATTGAGATTTGCAGGTGGATTACACATAACTTCAGGGCGAATAATGGTGGAGATTGAACTAGATACCGCCCAAGCTGCGCGCAGAGTAAGAAAAGATATTGCTGATATATATGGGCATGAATCTGACCTTGCAGTAATAAGCGCTGGTGGACTAAGAAAAGGAAGTAGATATCTCGTCAGGGTAATAAAGGATGGAGATGCTCTCGCACGTCAGACTGGACTTGTTGATTCAAATGGTCGTCCGGTTCGTGGTCTGCCGCCACAAGTGGTTTCGGCGGGAGTATGTGACGCCGAGGCGGCTTGGCGCGGAGCTTTTCTTGCACATGGATCTCTTACCGAACCGGGTAGGTCTTCTGCTCTTGAAATTACCTGCCCTGGCCCAGAAGCAGCATTAGCGTTAGTAGGAGCTGCCCGAAGGTTGAACATAACGGCAAAAGCTCGTGAAGTTCGTGGCGTTGATCGTGTCGTAATTCGTGACGGTGATGCGATCGGAGTCCTTCTAACTCGTCTTGGCGCACATGAGAGCGTCCTTGCTTGGGAAGAACGGAGAATGCGCCGCGAAGTTCGTGCGACTGCAAACCGACTCGCGAATTTTGATGATGCAAATCTTCGTAGGTCAGCACGCGCTGCCGTTGCGGCATCCGCGCGAGTCCAGCGAGCTCTGGAAATTTTGGGTGAGGAGATACCAAAGCACCTACGAGATGCGGGCGAATTAAGAATCAATCATGGACAAGCAAGTCTCGAGGAACTTGGTTCACTTGCATCACCGCCTATGACTAAAGATGCGATTGCCGGAAGAATCCGTCGCCTGCTCGCAATGGCTGATAAACGGGCTGCAGATCTTGGCATCCCAGATACCGAAGCTGGTCTTTCGCCTGATCTCTTGAATTAGATTTCTATTTAGAGTCGCTGATAGACTTTCGCTAACTCCACAAGGTCGTGGCAAGAAAAATTCCTGAGTGTTTCTTAGTTCTAATGAGGTGTGTTCATGGTCAAGGTAGGTATAAACGGTTTTGGTCGAATCGGTCGTAACTTTCTACGCGCGGCCCTTGCATCTAACGCTCCAATCGAGATAGTCGCCGTTAACGATTTAACGAGCATCGACACACTTGCACACCTAATTAAATACGACTCAATCCTTGGGCGAATAAATCAAGAAGTCTCCTTCGATGAGAACTCACTCACAATTGGCGGCAAGAAGATTCGCGTTTTCGCTGAGAAGGATCCAGCTGCGCTAGCTTGGTCTAGCGTCGGAGCTGAGATCGTAATTGAATCGACTGGTCGTTTCACAAAAGCTTCTGATGCAGCAAAGCACCTAAATGGCGGCGCCAAGAAAGTTGTAATCTCAGCCCCTGCTACTGATGAAGATGTGACTCTCGTCCTTGGAGTGAATGATTCTGCTTATGACCCGGCGAAGCACAAGATAATCTCAAATGCTTCTTGCACTACCAACTGCCTTGCACCTATGGCAAAGGTTCTCCATGATAATTTCGGCATCGTCCGAGGTTTCATGACTACGGTGCATGCATATACAAATGACCAGGTAATCCTAGATTTCCCACATAAGGACCTCCGACGTGCACGTTCGGCGGCAACAAACATCATCCCAACCTCAACTGGCGCCGCTAAAGCAATCGGCCTAGTTCTGCCTGAGTTGAAGGGCAAGCTTGATGGTTATGCGCTACGTGTACCTGTTCCTACCGGCTCAATCACTGACCTTACGGTTGAGCTTTCCAAAGAGACCACAGCGGCTGAAATCAATGCGGCGATGAAGAAAGCTGCCGACGGGCCACTTAAGGGAATTCTTCGCTACACCGAAGATCCAATCGTTTCTGCAGATATCGTGACCGATCCGCACTCAAGCATCTTTGATGCTGGGATAACCAAAGTTATTGGAAATCAAGCCAAAGTCGCAGCTTGGTATGACAATGAGTGGGGTTACTCAAACCGCTTGGTTGATCTCATGAAGTTCATCGGCGCAAAACTCTAGTAGTCGCGAGCATAGTTAGTGGTACGTCCGCTCGATTCACTGGAGCTTAAAGGCAAACGCGTTTTCTTGCGTTGTGATCTAAATGTTCCCCTCAAAGAGGAAGATGGCAGGCGAGTCATTACCGATGACGGACGCATCCGCGCTTCTCTCCCAACAATAGAAATTCTTTTACGTGGTGGCGCAGGAATTGTGATCTGTGCGCATCTAGGAAGGCCTAAGGGTGAGCGAAAACCAGAATTTTCACTTGCACCGATAGCGACCCGGCTTTCGCAGTTACTGGGAAGAGAAGTAACCTTTGCCAAGGATGTTGTCGGCCCCTCAGCCCAAGATGCGGTATCCAAACTTGCACCTGGCGAAGTAGTTGTCCTTGAGAATATTCGCTACGAAGCGGCTGAGACATCAAAGGATGATGTTGAGCGCTTAGAGCTGGCGAAAAAATTGGCAAATTACGCCGATCTTTACGTGGGGGATGGATTTGGAGCCGTCCATCGAAAGCATGCATCCGTGTTTGAGTTAGCAGATCTGCTTCCTCATGCTGCTGGAAAATTGGTCGAAGCTGAAGTTGAAGTGCTTCGGAAACTAACGGAGTCACCAAGTCGTCCATATGGGGTGGTCCTAGGGGGAGCGAAAGTTTCGGACAAGATAGGAGTAATTAAGAATCTGATTGAAAAGGTTGACTTACTCGCTATCGGCGGTGGAATGGTTTTTACTTTCTTGGCGGCCCAAGGTAAAACAATTGGCACTTCGCTTTATGAAGCAGAGTCAGTTGATACGGTCAAGGAAATCTTGAGCAGGGCGAAAGCGCGTGGAGTCGAGCTGCTTCTTCCGAGCGATGTAGTGGTTGCACCCAAGTTCGCAGATGAAAGCCCATCAATAGTCTCGGTAGATGAAATCCCATCCGATCAAATGGGTCTTGATATAGGTCCGAAAAGCAGTGAGACCTTTGCAGCCGCCATCCTTCGATGCAGAACCGTTTTCTGGAATGGACCGATGGGAGTCTTTGAATTCTCTAATTTTGCCTCTGGCACAAAAGCGGTTGCATCCGCATTAACCGCTGTAAAAGGACTATCTGTAGTCGGTGGAGGAGATTCAGCTGCTGCGGTTCGTGCGCTTGGTTTTAAAGATAGCGACTTTGGATACATATCTACCGGTGGCGGTGCATCTCTCGAGTATCTTGAGGGCAAGGAATTGCCAGGCCTAAAGGCGCTCCAATAATTGAAGTCAAGAGTAGTTTGAGAAAGGTAAGTTGATGAGTCGAAGACCGCTGATGGCAGGAAACTGGAAGATGAATTTAAATCATCTCGAGGCTATCGCTGTCACACAAAAGCTCGCCTACTCTCTAGAGGAGCGCGACTTCGATGCTGTTGATGTAGCAATCATTCCACCCTTTACTGATTTGAGATCGGTTCAGACTCTGGTCGATGGCGATCGACTTCGAATCACTTATGGAGCCCAAGATATTTCCCCTGAGAAGGCCGGAGCTTTTACTGGCGATATCTCCGGCTCAATGTTGAAGAAGTTGGATTGCACCTTTGTACTCGTTGGCCACTCTGAGCGGCGCGCAGTCCATAGCGAGAGTGATGAACTATTGAATCGAAAGTTGAAGGCTGTCCTTGATAATGAGATGACTCCCATTTTCTGTATCGGTGAAGAATTACCTATCCGCGAAGCTGGTAATCATGTCTCATATGTTTTGGAACAACTTCGCGCTGGCCTAAAGGGCTTCCACAAACCAGAACTTAAGAAAATCGTCTTTGCATATGAGCCAGTCTGGGCGATTGGAACGGGCAAGACTGCAACTCCTGAAGATGCCCAAGAAGTCTGCGCTGCGATAAGAAGTGAATTGAAGAAGATCGGGAGTGATGAGATCGGTGAGAATGCTCGAATTCTTTATGGAGGCTCAGTTAAATCGGCCAATATTGTCGACATCATGCGTCAGAGCGATGTTGATGGGGCGCTTGTGGGCGGAGCTAGCCTTGACCCCGAGGAATTTGCACGAATCTGTAAGTTTCATCGGGTCATCTAATTCCCTCCGGCGCGGTAATATTCACCCCTCAATTAAGCGAAAACCGGTAGGAGCAGATAAGTGGCATTAGCACTCTCAATCATCCTTGTAATCACGAGTATCTTGATGATCGTGCTCGTCTTGCTCCATAAGGGCAAGGGCAGTGGCCTCTCGGATCTTTTCGGCGGTGGTCTCTCATCAACTTATGGTGGCTCCTCTGTAGTAGAGAAGAATTTGGACCGGATTACGATTGTGGTTGGCGGCTTATGGTTCGCCTCGGTAATCGCACTCGGACTTGTTTTGAAATAAATTAAGGTTAAGGACTAGGAGAGAAAATGGCTGGTGGTAGCGCAATCAGAGGTTCACGTGTTGGCGCGGGTCCAATGGGTGAAGCTGAACGTGGCGAAGCAATCGCTCGATTTCGAATCTCCTATTGGTGCTTAAACGGCCATGAAACAAAACCTTCATTTGCCGATGATGGAACTGTCGATATTCCAGCTGAGTGGGACTGCCCACGATGTGGTTTCCCTGCTGGTCGCGATAAGAATAATCCGCCATCACCAATGAAGAATGAGCCATACAAGACTCATCTTGCATATGTAAAGGAACGTCGGACCGAAGCAGAGGCGAAGAAGATTCTCGATGCAGCGCTTAAGAAGTTGCGCGCTGAAGATGAGGATTAAAGTTTCGCGGCTGCATCAAGCAGCTGCTTAATTCCCGCTTTCTTATTTTTTAAGTTAACTCGTAGGACTTTTAAACCTCTAGAACTCAAAGCCTCATTGTCTCCGAGTGCCTGCGCAAGAACTAATCGCTCAAATCCGTAACCCGCTCCAGGAATCTCGAGGCTTGCTTCGGGTTCAGAGGTTATCTGTAAGAAAGTTCCGACTAGCGGCCCTCCTTTATGGAATTGGCCGGTCGAATGCAAGAAGCGTGGTCCCCAGCCAAAAGTCGTAGGAATTTGTAAATTGTCTTCAAGTAGAGCCCGAATCTTCTTAATTTCAAAATCTGAATTGCGGTTGAGGTATGCCATGACCGCTATATATTTTCCAGAACTCAACCCCTTGAGATATTCAGCGATTGATTCCTTTTGCTCTGGATAGATAATCTCTAAGCCATCAAATATTTGGGCGCTGGAGTCTTTAGTGGAGTTAGATGCTTCGGTATTCCAATTTGATAGCAACTTCCCAGTACGTTCCTTGGATTCGGCAACATTAGGTTGATTAAAGGGATCTACTTTCAATAGGTAGCAAAGTAAAGCGGTAACCCATTCCCAGAATATGAATTGTGCCCCTAAGGGTCCAACAACAGATAGCGGATCTCCTTCGTTAAATGTGATTTCCAAATTTCGCTCTTTAGGTGCCTCCGTAAGAACTATAGGTAAGACGCCTCGTCCATCTTTGCCCGTTGACTCCGCTACCAATTGTTCGATCCAGTCAGCCAATCCAGGGTAAGGCGAATCTCCATCAAAGAAGCGGGCAAACTCGAACTTTTTATCAGCTAACATCGCCGCAACTGAGATTGCCGGCGAATCCGCTGCCGTAAACTTCTCACTTGCATCTAGCGCATCGTCTAGCAATACGGAAACATCGACTCCAATTAGCGCCGCGGGAAGAAGGCCAAATGCGCTAAGAGCGCTAAACCTTCCACCAACTTTTGGATTAGCGGTAACAGTTCGGAGCCCTGCTGCAAGTGCCGATTTATGTAATGGACTATTCGGGTCGGTGATGATGACTATGTGGTTCTTGATATCTAGACCTGACTTTGAGAGCGCAGCTTCAAAGAGCGCCTTCTGTGAGGCCGTTTCGATAGTGCTACCTGATTTGGAGGCGATGATGATGCAACTCTTGGAAAGATCGCCCTTTAAGGCGTCGGCAACTTGACTGGGCTCAGTCGAATCAAGGATCGTGAGGCGCTTTTTGAAATGAGTGGCGATAACCTCCGGGGCGAGTGAAGAACCACCCATGCCACAGAGAATGAAGTTCTCATGACCTAGTTCGCGCGACCAAGCCGCGAGCGCATCAAGTGCTGGCAATAATTCGCGCGATGATTTTGGAAGATCGACCCAATCAAGTCTTACTGCTGCCTCGGCTGCAGCAGCGGGTCCCCAAATTGTCGGATCTTTCCTTGCGATCCGAGCTGATATCTCAACGAGAGATTCAATTTCAGCAGGGCTGGGGGTAGGGCCGGAAAACTTAATCACGCGCGAGCGGCCTCAACTACAGATATCAAGTCCAACCAGGGTTTTATGAACTTTTCTATTCCTTCTAACTCCAATTTATTTGCAACTTCATCAATATCAATTCCAATGCCTGCTAGGTCATCAATCACTTCTCTGGCTTCATCGAATTTGGAAGTTATTGTGTCGCCCGAAAATCGAACGCTACTTCGTACTGCTTGAAGCGTTGATTCAGGCATCGTGTTCACGGTCTCATTTGCGATTAGCTCTAAAACATACATCGTTGGGTCATAAGAAGGATCTTTTACGCCAGTAGAGGCCCACAGTGGTCTCTGGATTGAGGCGCCACTTTGAGATAAGGCTTGCCAACGTTTTGATGCTTTAATCGCAAGGAAATGCTCGTAAGCCAGACGCGCATTAGCTAGTGCAGCTTTGCCGCGAAGGCTCACGTGCGCTGTTCCCTTTAATCGCCCATCAATCTCAGTATCAACTCGACTCACAAAGAAGGAGGCAACCGAGTGGATATTTGAGAGCGATTCGCAATGGGCTTTCCGATCCTCAAGCCCATTTAAAAATGCTTCAAGCACTGCTTGGTACCTAGCAACTGAAAAAATAATCGTCACATTTACACTTATTCCATCGGCAATGAGCCTTCTAATCGCAGGTAGGCCTTCGAGAGTTGCTGGGACCTTGATTAAGACATTTGGCGCATCGACTGCCTTCCAGAGCGCGCGCGCTTGAGCAATCGTTCCCTCCGTATCACGTGCGAGACGAGGGTCAACTTCGATGCTTACCCGGCCATCTACTCCACCGGTTCTTTCATAGACGGGTAGAAATAACTCACAGGCCGATCTGACATCACTAGTCGTTAGGCCAGTGATCACGCCTTCGGCATCTAGTCCTTCTTTGTAGAGCGAGGCGATATCACTTTTGTATAACTGCGAACCGGCAATTGCAGCTGAAAAAATTGCTGGGTTTGTTGTTACGCCAACGACGAAATCTTGCTCAATCAAATCGGGTAGAAAAGTAGCTTTACCGCCTTTAAGCATACGTTCGCGCGAAAGATCATCCAACCAAACTGAGACGCCGGCAGCGGATACTTGGGAAAGGCTCATTACTTGGCTTTCGCGAGGGTGCGCTCTGCAGCCTTAACTACATTCTCAACGGTGAAGCCGAATTCTTCGAATAACTTTGTGTGAGATGCCGAGGCGCCAAAATGATTGATAGATATGCACTCTCCTAAATCGCCCACCAAGTCGCGCCAACCTTGCGCCACTCCCGCTTCGATACTCACACGCGCCGTCACATTTGGCGGAAGCAATTCATCACGGTAGCTCTTGGGTTGCTCATTGAACCATTCAAGACATGGGGCGCTTATTACTCGCACTTTGACACCCTTGACTTCAAGTTCTGCGGCTGCATGAATTGCAAGTGATAACTCTGATCCGGTGGCAATTAAGAGTAGGTCGGGTTTGGAGATGGTATTTACGGCGTATGCGCCTCTTGCGGCGCCTTCAGCGCTATTGAACTTTGCCCTATCGATTACAGGAAGATTCTGACGAGAGAGTAGTAAGCCAACCGGACGTTTGCGCTTTATGATCTCACGCCATGTGATTGCAACTTCATTTGCATCAGCTGGCCGGATTACATCGAAATTCGGAATCGCTCGTAGCGCCGCAGCATGTTCTATCGGTTGATGTGTCGGGCCATCCTCACCTAAGCCGATTGAGTCGTGAGTCCAAACATAAGTAACGGGAAGATTCATCAGCGCCGATAGACGCACCGCTCCGCGCATGTAATCACTGAAAACAAGGAAGGTTCCTGCGTAGGGCCGGATGCCACCATGAAGAGCCATCCCATTGAGGATCGCTCCCATCGCATGCTCTCTGATGCCAAAGAAGATATTTCGTCCGTACGGTGAAGCGCCCTTCATCGATGATGATGCGGGCAGGAATGCGCCCCCGCCTTCAACCATCGTGTTATTGCTTTCAGCTAGGTCAGCAGATCCACCAACTAGTTCGGGTAGAAGGCTTGCAAAGTGATTAATCAATTCACCTGAGGCCTTGCGGGTTGCGACTTCCTTTTCGGGGGCAAAGTTTGGAATTGCGCTATCCCAATTCATCGGAAGCTCACCCGACTCGAGTCGATCCAAAAGATTGGCGCGTTCTGGATTCTTGGTTCGCCAATTTGTGAATTCAGAATTCCATTGAGAACGAAGTCTTGCTGCACGCGCCAAAACCCCTTCAACGTGGCTCTTGATTTCATCTGGGAAATAGAATTCATCGGCAGGAAGTCCTAATTCAACTTTAGTTGCGAGGACCTCTTCTTTACCTAGCGCGGATCCGTGCGATTTCGCGGTATTGCGCGCTTTCGGTGCCGGCCAGGCAATTACCGTTTTTAGTCGAATTAGCGTTGGGCGTTGTAGCTCGGCCACCGCGCTTTGCATCGCTAGTTCAAGTGAAGCTCGATCAACATCTCCGTTAGCCAACGCCGCGACTTCAATTACATTCCAGCCGTAGGCTCTATAACGTGCGCTCACATCTTCGGTGAATGTGTGGTGGGTATCGCCATCAATAGAAATGCGATTGTCATCGTAGATGACTTTGAGTGCTCCAAGTTGTTGGGTACCAGCAAGGGAAGAAGCTTCAGCGCTCACGCCCTCTTGAAGATCGCCATCGCTGCAAATCACCCAGATGTTGTGATCAAAGATGCTTTCACCAAGAGGTGCTTCGGGATCGAAGAGTCCGCGTTTGTAGCGCGCCGCAATTGCCATTCCAACTGCATTGGCTACGCCTTGACCAAGTGGACCTGTGGTGGTTTCTACTCCGGCAGTGTGAGCGTATTCCGGATGTCCTGGTGTGAGCGAACCCCAAGTCCGGAAGGACTTGAGATCATCAATCGAAAGACCATAGCCACTAAATAAGAGCTGTATGTAAAGAGTTAGAGATGAATGTCCACAAGAAAGAACAAAGCGATCGCGCGCCAACCACTTCGGATCAAGTGGATCGTGGCGTAAAAATCTTTGAAATAGAGTGTAAGCAACTGGCGCAAGGGACATTGCGGTCCCAGGATGGCCATTTCCAACTTTCTGTACCGCATCCATCGCAAGCGCTCTTGCAACAGCAACGGCCCGATCATCGAGCGGGCTCCAAGCTGTGCGGTCAGGTTTCTTCATGGCCGGGCAAGAACGCTACCTTTGATAGTCAGATTCCATACGGATAGCCACACGAGAACCGCACCTAAGATATGAAATCCAACCAGCAGGATGGGTAGACCAATGAAGTACTGGGTGTAACCAATCGCGCCCTGACCAAGTGAGATAAGCAGGAAATTACGCGCGTTTTTGCCCCAGCTCTCTCTTACCGACTGACTCTCGGCCAGGCGAATGGCGATCAAGAGCGCAACAGTTACCCCGATGAGCGCGATTACCAAATCGGCGTGAATCCAGGACATAGTCTTGGGGTCGAGGTTAAATCGTTCCGCTAATTCATCGCCGGCATGAGGCCCACTTCCTGTGACGATCGTTCCTGCGAAAATTACCAACGCGGAAAGTGCAAGTACTATCCGAGCCAGTCGCTTCGTTATTGGATTTAGCGAGATCTCGGTTGGAACTTTGCCGTGTGCCCGTTGCCGAAGTGAGAGAGCAGCGGCTATGAGAATTATGGAAAGAAGAAAATGGGCGGCAACAGTGGCGGGATTCAATCCCGTTAAGACTGTTATGCCCCCAAGAACTCCTTGTGCAAGGATTCCCAAGATTTGAATCGCACCGAGAAGGCGAAGTTCGTATCGCTTGCCTCTTAGAATCGTGGCAAATAGAAAGATCGCATTTAAAAGCAGAACGAAAGTCAGCAATCTATTGCCAAATTCAATCCAGGCATGAAGTGGTGATTCTGGCTGCTCGGGAGTTGGTGTAAAAGATCCGGGGGTGCATTCGGGCCAAGTCGAACAACCAAGCCCGGAACCGGTAAGACGAACTGAGGCTCCAGTAATTACGATCGCAGATTGTGTGAAGACCATCAAAGTGGAGAACCTTTTCAGCGCTTGAAGGCTGCGAAGCATGAGGAGAGCCTACGGTTCACACGCTTTATAGGCGGGTCTCCCAGTTGGCAGGGGGAGATGAATTACGCAACAATATCGTTGTGAAAACCGTTCTCCAGTCCCCAGACCTTCGCACTCGCGATCTGGTCGCTCGGGCGATCCTGGAATCTGGCCCTTCCACCGCGGGGGCCTTGGCGCTTCGACTAAAGCTCACTCCCGCTGGAATTCGCCGTCATCTAGATTCCCTGATTGAGGATGGAATCCTGGAAGAGCGCGACCCTCATTCAAGAAGTGTTCGCACCAGAGGTCGCCCTTCAAAAGTATTCGTGATGAGCGATAAAGGTCGGGAGCTATTCGAACACTCTTATGATGACCTCGCGGTCTCAGCCCTTCGATACATATCTTCCCAAGGTGGAGAACACCTTGTTAGAGGATTTGCCAAGCAACGTGCGGAAGAGATCGTGCGCAAGTCAGAACCATTTGTATCGGGTGCAAAAGATAAGGCGAAATCACTGGCGAAGTTCTTGAGTAACGAGGGCTATGCCGCCAACACTCATAGCCAAGGCATCGGAGTCGAGTTGTGTCAGCATCACTGTCCGATTGCCCATGTCGCCGCCGAATTTCCACAACTCTGCGAAGAAGAGACAAAGGCATTTGCCCAAGTCCTCGGGAGCCACGTACAACGACTAGCAACGATCGCAGATGGCGATGGAGTCTGCACTACCTATATTCCAAGAGCATCAATCAAAGAGAGGACGAAGCGCAAATGAGCCAGACAACGCACCCAGAATTAGAGGGACTTGGCAAATATCAATATGGCTGGTCTGACAAGGATGATGCTGGCGCGAGGAGTAAGCGCGGTCTTAACGAAGATGTTGTGCGCGATATCTCCTCAAAGAAGAGCGAGCCGGAGTGGATGTTGGAACTTCGCCTCAAAGGCTTATCTCTATTTGATAAGAAACCCATGCCTGCCTGGGGCTCAGACTTAAGCACAATCGATTTCGACAATATCAAGTACTTCGTTCGCTCCACAGAAAAGCAGGCTAAGTCTTGGGAGGATCTACCCGAGGACATCCGAAATACCTACGACAAACTTGGCATTCCAGATGCAGAGCGCCAGCGACTTGTTGCAGGCGTTGCCGCTCAATATGAATCTGAGGTTGTTTATCACTCGATTCGTGAAGATCTAGAGCAACAAGGCGTGATCTTTGTAGATACTGATTCTGGCTTGAAGGAACATGAAGAACTATTCAAAGAATATTTTGGAACTGTAATCCCGGTCGGTGATAACAAGTTCGCGGCTTTGAATACTGCGGTCTGGTCAGGAGGCTCATTCATTTACGTCCCAAAGGGTGTGCATGTTGAAATCCCTCTTCAGGCCTACTTCCGAATCAACACCGAGAATATGGGCCAATTCGAGCGCACTTTGATCATTGCTGATGAGGGCTCATATGTCCATTACGTCGAGGGATGCACCGCACCGATTTACTCCTCAGACTCGCTGCACTCCGCCGTCGTCGAAATTATCGTAAAGAAAAATGCGCGCGTTCGTTACACAACTATCCAGAACTGGTCGAACAATGTCTACAACTTGGTGACAAAGCGTGCGACATGTGCCGAAGGCGCGACAATGGAATGGATCGACGGCAACATCGGATCAAAGGTGACGATGAAATATCCAGCCGTATTCATGATGGGGCCACATGCAAAGGGAGAGACGCTCTCCATCGCCTTCGCTGGCGAAGGTCAACATCAGGACGCGGGAGCAAAGATGGTCCATGCTGCTCCATACACATCATCAACAATCATCTCTAAGTCAGTTGCGCGAGGTGGCGGCAGAACTTCATATCGCGGATTGGTCCAGATTCAAGAAGGTGCCCACCACTCTAAGAGCACGGTGAAATGTGATGCGCTCCTTGTAGATACGATTTCGCGTTCCGATACTTATCCATATGTAGATGTCCGTGAAGATGATGTCTCAATGGGACACGAAGCGACTGTCTCGAAGGTAAGCGATGATCAACTCTTTTATCTGATGTCTCGGGGTCTTGCTGAAGATGAAGCGATGGCAATGATCGTCCGTGGTTTCATCGAGCCAATCGCCCGCGAGTTGCCGATGGAATATGCATTGGAATTAAACCGTCTGATTGAACTGCAAATGGAGGGCGCGGTCGGATGATCAGCCCCTCTGCAACCGGCACTTTGCCAACTAACTACCTCACGCCATCAGGTCGTGAAGAAGCTTGGCGCTTCACGCCATTAAAGCGGATAGCCGGGTTACATGACCCTGCTACCCAAGTCGCTGATCGGATATCTATCTCCCTAGTTGGCGCTTCCCGCGCTGGATTCAAGATAGAGACCGCAAACTCAACGGATATTCCGCCAAAATCAGCGACTGATGACGCGGTCATCCAACGCATTCGTGCTGGTGTAGCACAAGTGACCCATATTTCAATTGAAAAAGAAGCAGTTGTCGCCGAGCCGATTTTTCTCAAGCGCACCGCGGGTGAAGGAAAAGAATTTTCGCGCACCGTGATAACCGCAGGCGCTCATAGCAAAGCTACCGTTGTTGTGGAAAATGCGGGCGCTGCAATCTTGGGCGAGGAGATCGAGATTCGCATTGAATCGGGCGCTACTCTAACTTTCATCTCTCTTCAAGAATGGAGCGATGGCACGGTTCATCTTGGAAGACATCATGCGATCGTTGGCCGAGATGCGAATTTCAATTCGATTACGATAACTGTTGGTGGCTCACTCGTTCGGCTCCTTCCTACAGTTGAGTACTCGGACCAGGGTGGAAGCGCCGAATTACTTGGTCTCTACTTTGCTACAGATGGCCAACATCTCGAACATCGAGTTCATGTCGAACATGGAATCCCAAATGGCAAATCTCGCGTCACTTATAAAGGCATATTGGCGGGCAAAGAAGCGCGCACAGTCTGGATTGGCGATGTCTTTATCCGTGGAAATGCTGAGGGCACAGATACTTATGAACTAAATAAGAATCTGCTCCTAACCGATGGCGCACGCGCTGACTCGGTGCCAAATCTAGAGATTGAAACTGGCCAAATTGTTGGCGCGGGACATGCGAGCACAACGGGAAGATTCGATGACGAACAACTTTTCTATTTGATGTCACGTGGCATTCCGATGCCGGAAGCGAGAAAGCTTGTAATTCGCGGCTTTTTCGGTGAGATAGTCGGCAAGATCGGCATTGAAACGGTGGAAGAGCGTTTGATGGCTCGGGTTGATAGTCAATTAGCCAAGGTAGGTGAGTGATGTCAGCTTCACTCAAGTTCTCCGAATTAGATCCGGGTAAACCGAAAAAAGTAAGCGTTGGCGATAAGGATGTGTGCGTCGTGAGGGTCGCTGACGAAGTTTTTGCTGTGGCCGATATCTGCTCTCATTCCGAGGCCTCTTTATCCGAAGGCGAAGTCACCGGCGAAAAAATCGAATGTTGGCTACATGGAGCTGAATTCAGCCTACGAACAGGGGATGCATTGACCCCACCTGCGACCGAACCACTAGAAGTATTCGAAGTAAAGCGCGACGGAGATACCGTCACGATTTCAGAGCTCAAACAGTAGGGGCGAGAATGTCAAAACTAGTTATCAAAAATCTGCACGTCGGAGTCGAGACTGAGTCGGGCAGAACCGAGATTCTCCGCGGCGTTGACCTCACCATCAACTCTGGCGAAGTCCACGCGATCATGGGGCCAAATGGCTCAGGTAAATCTACGCTCGCCTATTCGATAGCTGGACATCCTAAATACACAATTACTAACGGCTCCGTAACTCTCGATGGCGCTGATGTTTTAGAGATGAGCGTCGATGAGCGCGCCAAAGCAGGATTGTTCCTTGCGATGCAATATCCGGTTGAAGTACCTGGCGTTTCAGTAGCGAACTTCCTTCGCACTGCAGCGACAGCGCTTCGTGGCGAAGCTCCTAAGGTGCGAACCTGGGTGGGAGAAGTTAAGGACGCCATGAGCAAATTGGCGATGGATCCAGCCTTCTCCGAGCGGAGCGTCAATGAAGGCTTCTCTGGTGGCGAAAAGAAGCGCCATGAAATATTGCAAATGGAATTACTAAAGCCGAAGATTGCTATTCTCGATGAGACCGACTCAGGCCTTGATGTCGATGCGCTTCGAATCGTTTCTGAAGGAGTTAACCGCGTAAAGGCGGAACAGAATCTTGGCATTATGTTGATCACTCATTACACCCGAATCCTTCGCTACATAAAGCCTGACTTTGTCCATGTTTTCGCAGGAGGAAAAATCGTCGAAGAGGGTGGCCCTGAACTTGCAGAGAGGCTAGAAGAGAAGGGTTACGCCGAGTACGTAAAGGCATGATGAATAGCGCTCTTGATGTAGACCGAATCAAATCGGAATTCCCGATTTTCAACCGGTTAATCCGCGGTGAGAACCGCCTGGTCTACCTTGACAGCGCAGCTACCTCTCAAAAACCGCTCTCTGTATTGGATGCGGAACGTGAGTTCTACACAAAGCACAATGCGGCCGCACATAGAGGCGCCCACCAACTTGCCGAAGAGGCGACTGAGCTTTTTGAAGGAGCTCGTCAAAAAGTCGCACGCTTCCTCAATGCAAATTCGGAAAACGAAATCGTTTTCACTAAATCTGCGACGGAGGGAATAAATCTAGTTGCTTATTCACTCGGTAATGCAAAACCTGATTCAAGATTCCACCTCAAGAGCGGTGATTGCATCGTTCTCTCCGAGATGGAACATCATGCCAACTTGATTCCTTGGCAAGAGCTAGCTGCTCGCACTGGCGCAGAGTTGAAGTGGTTCAAGGTGACTGATGAAGGTCGGCTCGATTTAAGTAATCTAAATGAATTAATTGACGGTCGCACCAAGATAGTGGCTCTAACCCACGAATCCAATGTTCTGGGAACGGTTAATGATTTCAATGGCGCGCTAAGCACTGTGCGAAAGCGCATAAGGGAAGTTGGCGCACTCTTCCTTATTGATGCCTGTCAATCCGTGCCACATTTCTCGGTTGACGTTAAAGAGATTGACTCTGACTTTTTGACTTTCTCGGGGCATAAAGCTCTGGGACCGACAGGAGTAGGGGTTCTTTGGGGCAAAAAAGAACTCCTTGATGAGATGCCTCCCTTTCTTACCGGCGGTTCAATGATTGAAACTGTCACCATGGAGCGCTCCACATATCTTCCAGCGCCGAAACGATTTGAAGCAGGAGTACCAAATATGGCTCAAGCTGTCGGGCTTGGAGCAGCGCTGGATTATCTAGAGAAAATTTCACTAACGGCAATTCACCAGCATGAAATCGCACTTACTAAGAGCGCTATCGCTGGATTGAAGAGCATCAAAGGTCTGACAATTATCGGACCTGAGGATGTGCAGGATCGCGGAGCGGTTCTCTCCTTTGCAGTAGAAGGCGTTCACCCACATGATCTGGGCCAGGCGCTAGATCAATATGGGATCGCCGTGCGAACCGGGCATCATTGTGCCTGGCCATTGATGCGTCGATTTAAAGTTGTGGCTACTACGCGAGCATCCTTCTATCTTTATAACGATCAATCCGATGTGGATGCGCTAATCGAAGGTGTGGAACGCGCTAGAAAGTATTTCTTGGAGCGTTAGATGGAACTTGATTCGCTCTACCAAGAAGTGATTTTGGATCACTATAAGCGCCCATTAAACAAGGTGCTTGCCCCTAATCCAACGGCGCAAGTTCACCATGTAAACACAAGTTGTGGCGATGAAGTGACCCTGAATCTTCATACCGATGGAGACCGCATTGAAAATGTGACTTGGGAAGCCGTTGGCTGTTCGATCTCGCAAGCGAGCCACTCAGTCATGTCCGATCTTCTAAAAGGCAAAACTATCGAAGAGGCGCTTTCTTTGGTCGATGAGTTTCAGGCTATGTTGCAGAGCAAGGGGAGTGATGCTGGAAATGAAGAGCACCTGCAAGATGGCGTTGCCTTTGCTGGGGTCTCAAAGTTCCCGGCTCGGGTAAAATGCGCACTACTTGGATGGATGGCATTTAAAGATGCTCTTCAACAATCCATGACAAAAGTTAACGGGAAGGCTTGAGGTATGAGCGACAAGGCAGTAGTTGCAGATATCACCGAAGCGATGAAGGATGTTATTGATCCAGAGCTCGGTATCAATGTCGTTGATCTCGGTCTTATTTACGATGTAACCGTAGATGAATCGAATGTGGCTGTGCTCGATATGACGCTAACTTCGGCGGCATGTCCGCTACAAGATGTAATCGAAGATCAGACCCGCTCTGTGCTACAAGATCTCGTATCAGATGTACGGATTAATTGGGTTTGGATGCCACCTTGGGGACCGAACAAGATCACTGATGATGGTCGCGAACAGCTAAGGGCAATCGGTTTTACGGTATAGATTCGTTAATCAACACCGCCAATTACTGGTCTAGGGTGTAGCCATGTCCCAACATGCGATGTGGATGTCATTCCGTTCACTTACCGCCGACGCATCGGTCAAGGATCAGAAACTCAAATCGGGGACTGTTAAGCGGATTGCCTCATATGCAGCCGCGTATAAGACTGCGTTGATCTTCTTCCTAATCACAGTTGTAATTGATGCCGTTCTTGTTATTACTTCACCACTCCTGCTAAAGCGTCTAATTGATGACGGAGTGATCCCTGGTAACCCCGGGCTCGTAACCCAGCTCGCCCTTCTTGTGGGTTTGATTGCGATTCTGGATGCTCTATTTAGCATCATCGGAAGATGGTTCTCGGCAAGAATTGGTGAGAATTTGATATTTGATTTACGCACCCAAGTCTTCTCCCATGTACAGCGACAATCCATCGCCTTTTTCACTCGAACCCAAACAGGTGCGCTCATCTCACGAATCAATTCAGATGTAATCGGAGCGCAACAGGCATTCACCACGACTCTCGCGGGACTTGTTAGCAACGTATTGACGCTGATTTTGGTGATTGGAGCGCTACTTACTCTCTCCTGGAAAATCACCCTCTTTGCCTTAGCCCTCCTGCCGCTCTTTCTTTTCCCAACTAAATGGGTCGGCCGGAAATTACAAGGGTTGACTAGGGAGTCCTTCAATCTCAATGCCGAGATGTCTGCAACGATGACGGAGAGGTTTAATGTTTCGGGCGCCCTGCTTGTCTCTCTTTATGGCGACCAAGGAACCGAACGCGAATATTTCTCATCTAGGGCGCGAAAAGTTGCGAATATCGGAGTCTCAATCGCACTTTTACAGAGGCTCTTCTTCATCGCCCTGACCTCAATCGCGTCAATCGCAACAGCTTTTGCCTACGGGGTTGGAGGCCATTACGCGATAAATAAAGAGATAACCCTTGGAACCCTCCTTGCAATCACAACGCTCTTGGTCCGTTTGTATGGTCCGCTAACTGCGCTTTCTAATGTGAGAGTTGATGTAATGACAGCGCTCGTATCGTTTGAGCGGGTATTTGAGGTACTGGACTTGATACCAATGGTGCGCGACCGTGAAGGTGCACGTGAAGTTTCCTCCGGCCCCTTAAGCGTTGAATTTGATTCAGTCCGCTTCTCTTATCCAAAGGCAAACGAGATTTCGCTGGCTTCGCTTGAGTCAGCGGCAAAGCCCGAAGTAATTGAAAGCGGCGAAATATTGTCAGAGATATCTTTCTCTGCTCCAGCAGGAACTCTCACCGCGTTAGTTGGTCCTTCAGGCGCCGGTAAAACGACAATCAGTTCTCTTATCCCGCGACTATACGATGTTACTTCTGGCGCCATTAAAGTCAATGGAATAGACATCCGAGATCTCAAATTAGCAACTATTCGAGATGCAATCGGCGTCGTAACTCAAGATGCACATATGTTTCATGATTCGATAGCTGCAAATCTTCGCTATGCAAAAGATGATGCTTCTGATAGCGAAATGGAGGAAGCATGCAGATCCGCGCAGATTTGGGATCTAATTTCTTCGCTACCAAATGGTTTCGACACGGTTGTGGGGGAGCGAGGGCATCGACTCTCCGGCGGAGAAAAACAACGACTTGCAATTGCGCGATTACTTCTTAAAGCCCCCCGCATCGTTATTCTCGATGAAGCGACGGCTCATCTTGATTCAGAGAATGAAGCCTTAGTCCAAGAAGCTCTCGCGACTGCATTGCAAGGGCGAACAAGTATCGTGATTGCGCATCGACTTTCGACTGTGCGGAGAGCGGATCAAATCCTCGTTCTAGAGGCAGGACGTATCAAAGAACGTGGCAAACATGATGATTTGATTGCTTTGAACGGCCTTTACTCCGATCTCTATCAACGTCAGACCTTCTCTTCTTGAGCCTTTCTTTCCTCTCGAATCACAAGATACAGGCCAAAGAGAACCATTCCGGCAAATAGAACCCATTGCACGCTATAGGCAAGATGCGGACCATCGCTTAGTTCTGGAAGAACTGTTGGGACATCAGGGACGAAGTCCGCGCGCGAAGAATCAAGCAGATCAAAGTAGACCGGCTCAGTAGTAAGTGAACTCTCCTGATCCCACTTCGTAAGTCTTCTCTTACCGCCTTCTCCCGGAACCGCGAAGACCGTTCCTGAAACTTGGGCTTCGATATTCGCAACTCGTACTCGTCCAGTTATTTCCACCTCAGAACCATCAATGGGTTTAGTTTTTGGCGGCGTTTGGGCATCTGGGCCTGCAATCACCCAGCCGCGGTCAACCCAATATCTTTTTCCTGAAGAACTTTGAAAGAGAGTTATAACTCCGAATCCGTATTGACCTTCGTGATAACGATTGCGGACCAAGATCTCTTTATCGGGGATAAAGCGACCTGCGATATTGATTGTTCGCCATGCAACATTTTCAAGATTAGCTAATTGGTTTTCGGTGATAGCGGGCCTTTGGGTGTTCTCTCTTATTAGTTCGTTCTTACTATGTCTAACTTCGTGGCGATCGAATTGCCAGCGAGCGCCTTGAAGGCAGAGTGCGAAGAGGATTAAAGCAAGTACGCCAGCGCCAAATACTCTTTTCATCTACCAATCTCACGAGTTCGAGAACGAAGCAATTTTGCCTCTCCTCTAATCGTCTCACGACCGGCATTTGCAACAATCACAGAAATGTAAGGAAGGGTTACCGCGCCAACGAGAAAGAACCAGCGATATGGACTCGGAGTAAAGACTGCCAATAAGAAGCAGGCGGTTCGAACCATCATCGAATAGAAGTACTTCCGCTGCCGTCCTGGGATATCTGCAGAGAGCGCGGATTGAGCCTCTGTGATGCTATGGATCTCTTCTTCTCTGCGTTTCATGCCCTAACGCTAGATGCGAATGGCTGTAATCGCACCCCGATTTGGCAGGCTTAATAAGCGCCTTGTATCCTTTCCCGAGTTCTCCAGCCCAATGGCCGGATTACAAAGATGAAGTGGAGCTAGCCGCTCCCACCTACCTCACGATCTAGTGAGCCGGTCAAGGTTTACGGGGTTCATCGCCCGTCTACTCGCGGCGACTTCTTTTCAATCTTAAAACTTGATCGATTTCAAACTTGAAAGGAAGAGTTATCAGCACCACAGAACCAAGAATCAACGATCGTATTCGCGTTCCTGAGGTTCGCCTGATTGGTGCAGGTGGAGAGCAAGTCGGAGTGGTTGCCATAGATGTGGCGCTCCGATTGGCAGAAGAGGCTGGTTTTGATCTCGTAGAGATTGCACCAGATGCTCAACCTCCAGTCTGCAAGATCATGGACTTCGGAAAGTACAAATATGAGATCGCCCAGAAAGCAAGGGAGGCTCGCCAGAACCAGACCCACATTGTGGTTAAGGAGATCCGGTTAGGGCTAAAGATCGAAAATCACGATTACGAAACGAAGAAGAATCACATCGAGAAGTTTCTTCTCGGCGGTGACAAGGTCAAGGTGACTGTTCAATTCAAGGGACGAGAGCAGACTCGTCCAGAGATCGGATTCCGTTTGTTGCAACGCCTCGCAGAGGATGTAGCAGCGACAGGTTTCGTCGAGTTCGCTCCAAAGCGAGAGGGAAGAAGCATGACGATGGTGCTTGGACCCTTGAAGAAGAAGAGCGAAGCAATAGCCGAGGCAAAGCGTCGCGCAGCGGCGGTAAAGAGCGAGCAGAAGTAAAGGAGCTACAAATGCCAAAGATGAAGACTCATAGTGGTGCGAAGAAGACCTTCCGCGTCACCGGATCGGGAAAGGTCATGCACGAGCGCGCCGGAAAGCGCCACCTGCTCGAGCG
>CAZZIN010000003.1:0-67521 GCA_964654425.1 uncultured Clavibacter sp.
CTCATTTCGACGAGCATCAGTCATCAGCTGAACTCCTACGACAGGGGCCGACCCCTAGGCCGGCGCAATAAGGAGAATTACACGCGTGTTATTCGAAAGAGTCAAGTTGATTCGACTCAAAAACCGAAGATCTCACCATTTATTTTTGAACCACTTTTGACGCGAGAACCAGGGGCAAGATAGCTATTTTCAATGAAAACATCGGCTTCAATCATCGAATCTGCTCCGACTATGGAGCCTAAGACCTGAGAATTTGCGCCAATTCCTACCCGGTCTTCTACAAATGAACCAGCGCTTACATTTGCAGTGGGATCCACAGTTGCAGTTGGTGAGATTAATCGCTCCCCCTTCGCCTTTGGGGTAGCTCGCGAAATTTGAGGGTTCATTATGAGATCCCTCGAAGCTTTGATCATAGAGGCTGGGGTTCCCATATCGATCCAATAATCAGATTCGCAGTATCCATATATTGCCCCCTTGGATTTAAGAATCAGAGGGAAAGTTTCTCGTTCTACTGAGGTAACGACTTGATTGGGAATGCTCGAAAGAGCTTCTCCATCGAAGATGTAGCAACCGGCGTTAATAGTTCTTGCGATTGGATTCTCCATCTTCTCCAGAAAATCAATAACTTTTCCATCTTGAGCAAGTGGAACGCAGCCGTACGCCCGTGCATCTTCAACTTCTACAAGATGTAGAGTCACGCTTGCCGACTTTTCGAAGTGAAGTTTTGCTTGTTGGTAAAGATTGTGCGAGCTAAGCACATCGCCATTGAATATAAAGATTGACTCATCTGCCTCAAGATTTAATAACTCAGCGGCGTTAGCGATTGCCCCACCAGTTCCAAGCGGTTGGTCTTCAAAGGCGTACTTAATCTTGATTCCAAAGCGTGAGCCATCACCAAAGTAAGGCTTGAAGACATCGGCGAGATAGGAAGTGGCTAGGACTATCTCCGTAATTCCTGCTTCGCGAGCTTTGACGATTTGATGTTCAGTTACAGGCGCTCCGGCAATACGAAGCATTGGTTTTGGCACATTAGTCGTAAGTGGCATTAGGCGTGTGCCTTTTCCGCCCACGAGGAGAATCGCCTTGGCTATCGCTGCCATTTAAGCCGAACCTATTCGCTTCGCCGCCTCATCAATCTTGGCGTCAGTAGCAGTAAGGGCTATGCGAATATGCCTATTTCCAGCCTCGCCATAGAAATTACCGGGGGTGACGATGATTCCCTTATCTGCAAACCAAGAAACGCTCTGCCAATCACTCTCATCTCTTGTGCACCAAATATAAAGACCAGCCTCAGAGTTCTCAATCTTGAATCCGTTAGCTTCGAGAGCAACTGAAAGCCTTTTCCTTCTACCCCGATAAAGATCGGCTTGAACGAGGACATGTTCTTCATCGCTAAGTGCAGTTCGCATTGCTCGCTGAACTGGGAGGGGCACCATCATTCCCATATGTTTTCTAATCTCTAACAATCTTGCGATTAGTGCAGCATCGCCGGCAATGAAGGCGGCTCGATAGCCAGCAAGATTGCTTCGTTTGGATAGAGAGTGAAGTGCAAGGAAGTTCTTGTTATCACCGGCAGCAAACTTAAGGATTGAGCTACCTTGCTTTTTATCTGGGAATGGTAGATAACACTCATCACTTGCGATTGGAATCTGATTTTGCCGGGACCATTCGACTACTGCTTTCATCTCGGAATCACTATGGACCCGACCCGTTGGATTTGAGGGTGTATTTAGCCAGACTAAATCGACTCCATCCTTTGGCCAACTTGCAGGATCAATTTCAACCTCAATCACTTCCGCCTTCGCAAGTAGTCCCCCAAATCGATAAGTCGGATAGGCAATTTTCGGTATCAAAATCCGCTTTGCCTCTAACAAGAAGGGCAATAGCGCCACCATCTCTTTAGATCCGATCGTAGGCAAGAGATCAAACTCGCCCGTCGCGCCCAAGATTTTGCCGGCGTAATTTATTATCGCTTCGCGCAACTCTTTACTTCCCGTTGTGACGGGGTAACTGGGTGAATTAGATGAATCACGAAGTTCTATTTGTATGAATTCGGGAGTGGCATCAACTGGGGTTCCTTGCGAAAGATCAATCGCACCTTGCGGGTGGGACTTCGCCCGCTGCCCATATGGGGCGAGGGCATCCCAAGGAAAATCAGGGAGTTTCAAAAAGCCCTAGTTCTCAGGCTTCTTTTCAATCTGCAGAAGCCTCGGGTGATCCTTGCCGGTTGACCCAACTTTGCTTGCGCCCCCTGGTGAACCCAATTCGTTGAAGAATTCAGAGTTAACTTCTTTGAACTCTCCCCATTGAGAAGGGACATCATCTTCATAGTAAATCGCTTCGACCGGACAGACCGGCTCGCAAGCGCCACAATCAACACATTCATCAGGCTGGATGTAAAGCATCCGATCGCCTTCGTAGATGCAATCAACCGGACACTCCTCGATACAGGACTTGTCTTTGACGTCCACACACGGAAGTGCGATCACATATGTCACGAGCGACTCCTTACTTGATGAGAGAACCCAATCCTACAGAATCGTAGATAATTGAGAGGTATGAAGCGCGCTGATGCAGCACCGCTTGCGATTTACGACACCCTATCCCGTGAAGTTAGGGAAGTCGTTGCAAGTGATGGCCAGACTATTCGCATCTATTGCTGCGGCCCAACCGTCTATCGCGATGCCCATGTAGGAAACCTTCGGACATTCCTACTAGCTGACTTGGTGAGAAGAAGACTTGAATTCTCAGGATTAAAGGTGCGACTAGTTCAGAACATAACCGATGTCGGACATATGAGCGAAGATTTTGAGGAGGACAAGATGCTCGCCGCTTCGAAAGCTGAACGGAGGGATCCCTACTCCATTGCGCGCGAGTACGAGCAGCGTTTCCATGAAGATTGCCGAGCTTTGAATATCACCCCTGCCGACCTCTACCCGCGTGCAAGTGAATGTATTGATTTAATGATTGATGCCATTAATGAATTAATTGCACAGGGTTTTGCTTATCAAGGTGAGGATGGTTCGGTTTATTTCGATGCGACAAAATTTGAAAGTTATGGCGCCCTCAGCGGTAATCGTCTAGATGCGCTAAAACCGGGACATCGGTACGAATTCACAGAGGCAGGAGCAAAACATTTCCATGCAGATTGGGCGCTTTGGAAGGCCGCCGGAGGGCGAAGCGAAATGATTTGGGAAACCCCATGGGGACGCGGTTTTCCTGGTTGGCATATTGAATGCTCTGCTATGTCACTTAAATATTTAGATAGCAAAGTTGACCTGCATATCGGCGGAATCGATCTTCGCTTCCCACATCATGAAAATGAAAGAGCACAATCAAATCCTCTTATCAAAGGAGCACGAGACGAAGAAGCCGTAACCCTCTGGTTGCATGGTGAGCATCTTCTCTTTGAGGGTCGAAAGATGTCGAAGAGCTCTGGAAATGTCGTACTTATCAGAGATGTAATGGACCGAGGAATAGATCCATTAGCGGTGCGCTTCTGCTTTATGGAGAATCGATATCGAAGTCAGATGGATCTCTCGTGGAGCTCGATTCAAGCAGCACATTCACTCCTTGAAAGATGGCGAAAGCTTTATCAAGAGTGGTTAGTAGAGGCACCCAATAAATCTCCGTCGGTTCTAACGATTATTGCCGAGATTGCTCGACATTTCAGCGATGATTTAGATACACCTCAAGCCATTTTAAAATTACGCGCGATTGAAAAATCCTCTCTTTCATCTAGTGAGAAACGCGCTCTATTCGAGGGAATTGATAGTTTATTCGGACTTGATTTGCTCACTTTGAGAGTTGCAAGATCGCTCCCAGATGGTGCAGCTAACTTGATTGAAGCAAGAGCCACGGCAAGAACAAACCGGGACTTCAAAAAAAGTGATGAGTTGCGTGACCAATTGGCCCAGCTTGGCATCGAAGTTAGGGATACAGCAGATGGTCAAGAGTGGAGTTGGAAGATCAACTAAATTTAGTAAAGTTTTTACTTCTTGGCACGAAGCGTAAAAATCACAATCAGCCCAGCCCCACAAAGTACAAAGACATTTCCATATAGATTCGCCTCGATTAAAAGCTCACCACCGTTTCCAACCGTTGATCCCCGTACGACTATCAGCGACCAACCGATAAGAAATAGCCAAGAGCTCAAAGTAGAGCGATACATCTCTTTAACCAAATGCACACCAAAGAGGATTGCAGTCAACGAGATAATTACTCCAAAGGGCCGGTAACTGTTGTGGAGAAATACTCCCGAAATGCCGACTGCTACGCCAAAGACAAGCGCGACTAAGTTCTTGATCATTTCAACTCCACACCAGCGAAGAGATCAAGCTCGCGGCCGGCATCATCAAAGGGGGCGGACTTCTCTCCTCTAACAAGGCGATAGAACTCTCTCCCCCAAACTTTGAAACCAAGATTGTCAGAAAGGGCGAAGAATGGTCCATCTACTGCAATCTGCGTCGGATGTGCTTTCATCGCGGCCATCTTTCGCTCGACAAACTCATCACCATTGAAAACAGTTGTAACTAAATGATCCGGCGCTGCAAAGGGAAAGTCTTCTGCTTTCTCGACTCCGAAGAAATCAACCCCTGTGCCCTTCATCGCTGCGATTCCCTCCTCAATTACGGAGACTGGGATTGTGTTCCAATAGATTTTCTGTATTTCCCAGCCATTCACTTGAGCTAACTCGGCAGCTCGCATGGCTACTTGGTGTGCCTTAATGTGGTCCGGGTGACCATAACCGCCATTCTCATCGTAAGTGATTAATACATGAGGTTTGATCTCAAGGATTATCTTCTCCAAATGGCGAGCCGCATCATCTAAATCGCAATTCCAAAACACATCAGCACGTTCGTTTTGGGGCGTACCAATCATTCCGCTATCGCGCCAGGAATTTGTAGGCGCTCCTAAGAACCTAAAGTCTCTAACTCCGAGTTCGCGCATCGCAGCTGCTAGTTCAATTTCACGATGAGCACCAAGTCCATCTTCTTTATCACTTGCTAGATGTGCTAATTCTGGGACTAAGATTTCGCCCTCTTCACCGCGAGTACAAGTAACTAGAGTTACATGTGCTCCACGAGCAACGTAAGCAGCCATGGTTGCCCCGTTATTGATGGATTCATCATCGGGATGCGCATGAACGAGAAGAAGTCTTGGTTGAATTGACGAAATCATTTCGAGGCAAGCGTACCGGCTTACTTTTGACTACTAGTTAATTCTCCTTATTAGGCCTAATATGCGCGTGATGAGTAGCACAGAAATCAAGAGCGAACCTAAGTCTCGACTTCCGCGAGACGAGCGGAGAGCGCAACTTCTTGTCGCTGCGCTCGAGATATTCACCGCTTCTGGTTACCACGCTGCTTCGATGGATGAGATCGCCGAGCGCGCTAGCGTAAGTAAGCCTGTTCTCTATCAGCACTTTCCATCAAAGTTAGATCTTTATCTCGCTGTACTTGATTTGCATATTGACTCGCTTGTATTTGCGATCCAAAAAGCGATCGCCTCCACTCGAGATAATAGAAATCGCGTTAAGGCAACGATTGAGGCCTACTTTGGATTCATCGAGGGTGAGGGCGAAGCGTTTCGACTCCTCTTTGAGAGTGATATGAGTGTTGAGCCGCAAGTTCGCGAACGCCTTGAACGCATGAGCTACGACTGTGCGGTCGCAGTGAGCGCTGTCATTTCAGCGGATACTGGCCTGCCGAAAGATGAGTCGATGATTCTTGCAATTGGCCTAATTGGTTGCGCGCAAATCACGGCACGGCATTGGTTAGAAAAGGGTGGCAAGATCGATAGAACTCAAGCCAGCACATTGATTTCAAGTCTTCTCTGGCGAGGAATCTCAGGTTTCCCTCTCAATAAGTAACTTTTCTTCCAAGTAGCAGTTCTATTGGTTTTGAATAGAATCGCCATATGACAACTAAGAAAAGCGCCAAAAGCGATAGCGCAAAGAGTGAAGTAAGACTTGCGATATCCGATCAAGCTCGTGAGATAACTATCGAAGTCTCACTCGACCGCGAAGAGGTTCTTAGCCTGATAAAGAAGTCAATCGCTTCGAATGAGCCGCTAGTTCTCTCGGATGTCCGAGGTCGAAATTATCTGATTCCTTCGGCAAAGATCAGTTCGGTTGAAATCGGCGATAGCGCTGAACGGCGCGTTGGATTTGCTGGACTTTAAAGCAGGCCGACTTCTTCAAGTAGTGAATACCCGAGCTCTCTAAAGTCAGACGCCATCTCTGAATGAGGAAACTCGCTTAATACCGAGCGAGTCGACAGTTGGGATGAAAGAATCGATGGATCACGACGGATTGCAATATCAAAAAATTTGAAATCCTCACTAACTGCTTTGTGTAACTCCTCGTCCCAAGGATTCATACGGTTTTCTAATAGGCGAATTACAGGCTGCTTCGTGCTCTTGGAGACAAAATCGCGAAGGTTTAGAGCGCCGCGAATCGAAAGCATGCTGCCATCTATCGGAGTGATGATTTCATCGGCAAAATCAACGAGAGGGGCTGTTAGAACATGCGGACCTGTCGGGCTATCTACAAGCACAATGTCATAATCCTTAAGTTGTAGTTCTAATCGATCCATCCCTTTAAACTCTGTATGAAATAACCTGCTTGCACTTGGAATGAGTGAAAAGCGATCTGTGGTCTTTACGATCGCATTTTCGAGTTTTACTTCGCCATCGAATAGCTCTCGAGTCGAATATCTTGGATTCTCAACGCCACAGAGAAACGTGAGTGCTGCACCCGGGTCCGCGTCTATCACAAGCGCCCGCTTTCCATATTCGGCGATTGCAGTTGCTAGAGAATGCACCGTTGTTGTCTTTCCAGTTCCGCCAGCAAGGTTTGCGACTAAAAATTTCTTCATGAAGCCTGGCCCATTCGCGTCTTTGCTTCTCGAAGTTGTGGGCTCTCTCTAAACCAACTAGGAAGTGCTGATAGTGCAGTACGAGTTGCTTTTAACGCTAGGTCGGTCGGCACTTCTTGACCGGGAAGATTTGGCCAACCATAAAGCTTGCGAGCCCACCTTGGAAGCGCTGCTGCGGCTAGCGATGCAATACCGCCCCAAAGTGGTGCAATCGGAGTTCCAAATCGCAAGATTGGTGGAAGTGGAGGGAGCGCAATAAAAAGTGCAGCGCGCTTCGCATCATCACTTGCTTCAAGTTCTGGTTGGATATTTCGGAAGTAATCTTCAAGTTCGCTCTTGTTCTTAGGTGTGTTGGCCGGATCAATCCCAACAAGTTCTGCGAATTTCACCATCTCCAGTAGATATTGATCAACTTCAGCGGCAGTTAACTTCAAGCCGGAACGAATTGCTGTATCTAAGAATGCATCGACCATAGCCATGTGAACCCAGAGCAGAAGGTGTGGATCATTAAGCTTCAACTTTGAATGAATCATCCGAACTCGCGCAGCTAGTTTCTCTGCATCTTCTTTCTTTGAGAATGTCAGAGTTCCAACATAATCCCCAGTTCGCTGCAACCGTCCCCATGCATCTTCACGAAAGTTCGAGTGGGCAGCCACACCAGACATCGCCCCGGGGTGTAGCGCTTGTTCCAGAAGCGCCCTGATTCCACCTATCAACATCGAAGGATCGGAGTGAATCTTCCAAGTGACGCTATCTGGGGCGAAGAAACCATCCATCAGAGCAGACCCTTAACTCCGGTCATCACCATTTCAAATGCAATCGCAGCCGTAAGTAAACCGGCAACTTTTGCAAGAAGAGCGACTCCGGTCTCTTTTATCACCGAGATGATTCGAGTTGAGAACATCAGGGTAAGCCCGATGACGATGTGCGCTCCGATAACCGCGCCTGCTAAACCGAGCGCTGTTTGGGCTCCTTCAACCTTTGAGGCAAAAAGCATGATGGTGACGATCGCACCTGGACCGGCGAGCAGCGGAGTTCCGAGTGGGACTAGCGCGACATTCTTCTCACCACTCTTTTCTGGGTCATTATCAATTCCTTTTAGTAAATCAAGTGAGATAAGAAGGAGCAATAGTCCGCCCGCGCCTTGAAGTGCAGATATGGAAATCTCTAAGTAGTCCACTATGAATTGACCGAAAATCGCAAAAATCGTGATTATGAGTAATGAAGTTGCGGCTGCCAGCCAAGCCATCCTTACTTGTTCGCGCCTCTCCTTACCGCCGACCAATGATAGAAATAGCGGCGCTGCACCCGGCGGATCGAGAATTACAAGCAGAGTTACAAAGGCCTGTAGTCCAAAGGTAAGGGCGGTTAATTCATTCATCGCCGTACCACTCTTCTTCTCATTGCCTTCGCCTCTAACCTCTCCCATTGCTCCGGATGGGTGGTGAATTCTGCAAGTTGATTCAGCTTTCCTGTGCCGTGATAATCGCTACTGCCAGTCACGACAAGTTCATGTTCTATTGCAAGTCTTAGAAGCGCCGCCCGTTCTATCTCGTTGTGATCTCGATGATCTACTTCAATGCCATCTAATCCTGCTCCGATTAACTTTGTAAGTGTCTCTGGCTTGATAGTCCTGCCACTTCTCGAGGCTAATGGATGGGCAATCACAGCAACTCCTCCTGCCTCCTTGATTAGCTGGATTGCGCGTTCTGGGGTTGGTGAATAGTGGTTTATATAGAACTTCGAGCCGTTGTGGAGGAAAATCTTGAAAGCTTCGTCGCGACTAGCAACATGGCCTTTCGCGACTAAAGCATCAGCTAGGTGAGGTCGACCAAGAGTTGCGTCGTCTCGTTTCTGGGCATGGACTTCTTCAAGGGTGATGTCGATTCCTGCATCATTTAATCTTGCGATTATCCGAGACATTCTCGTCACTCTATGTTCACGAGTCTTTTCAAATTCTTCAATCAGCGGGGCGTACTCGGGATCAAATAACAGGCCCAGCATATGAATGCTGGTGCCATCTTCATCTTGGCACGAGACTTCAGAACCAAGTACCAGCTCCATATTTGAGCCAGATGGATGCTCTTTTAGCGCGGTGATTGCTTCGCTCCATCCTCCAACGGTGTCGTGATCTGTTAGAGCCAAGAGATCAATACCACGCGAAATCGCCTTATCAATCAGCGCATGGGGTGAGTCAGTTCCATCGCTTGCGATTGAGTGGGTATGAAGATCAATTAACACTCGGGAAGTTTACCGGTTGATTAACTTTCTCTCTTACCTTTAGAAACGAAGACGGCGCAACCCAAGAGGATCAATACCAGGCCGGGCACTGTTCCTAGTGGTGGTAATTGCCCTAACCACCAGAACGCAAGTAATGCGCTCACCGGAACTTCAAAGAAAACAACTAGAGAGACGACTGCAGGAGATAGATTCTTCAATGTGAAATTTAAAATCGTATGACCCAGAATCTGGGCGCCCGCAATCAGAGCAAGAAGCAATAACCATTCACGAGCGGAGAAATCAATCAATTCCGATCCATTGATGAGCGCAAAGAAGAGAGAGATAAATGCGCAAGTTAAGTAGGCAATTGAAGTATAAGTGGGTGTAGAAACTGTCTCCCTCGCTTTAGCGCCAACAACTACATAAGTGGCTGATAGCGCTGCGCACGCAATTGCTGCCAAATCACCAATGAATGCGCGGGTTGAGATCTGTAAGTCAACGCCCGTAATTATTAGCACGCCGATAAATGCCAGCGCCATTCCAGTCCAGGCGCGACGCGGAATCTCACCCCCCAAGCGCTTTACAAAGTAGGTCGCAAATAACGGTTGTAACGCAGTCAACGCTGTTCCAGTAGCAACGCTTGTGTAACGCATTGCGATGAAGAATCCGATGAAGTGAAGTGCGAGTGCTACTCCCGATAAAAATGAATATTTCAATCCTGTCTTTATCTTCGGATCGCGCCGATCAAGGTTACGAAAGGCCCAGGGAAGAACTAAGAGGAATCCGCCCATGTTTCGCCAGAAGATGAGTGTGAGGATGGGCATCGCACTCAAGGCGATTACCGGACCTGATGTACCAATCCCAATGATTACGAGAGTCAATAGTCCAATTTCGCGACCAGATGGCAAGGTTGCATGATCTCGTTCGCGCACGGCTCAACCGTACTATCCGATAGCCTTTCGCCATGGAGGTGCCCGATGCTAAAAGAACAAATCAAATTGATTTTTCTCGCAAAGCTCGCTGGTACCCCGGTATTTGATCCAAACGGCGATCGAGTAGGGAAAATTCGCGACGCTGTCGCAACTAATCCATCACAGAGTCCAAATCCACGAATACTCGGATATGTCGTAGAGATTCCACAACGGCGCAGAATCTTTATACCCGCAACTCGAGTTACTTCAATCAACGAGAGCGGCGTATTCATGAATGGCTCGTTAAATATTCGTCGATACCAACCTGGACGAGACGAAATCTCACTTCTCGAAGAACTATTAGACCGTGAAGTCCTTCTGCGTAATCAAGGCAAAGTCGTAGTTGTTGAAGATTTAGGGATGGAGTTTTCTGACTCCGGAGATTGGCGTTTGACTCTGGTTCATGTAAAGCAACGAGAAAGAGGTTTGAGAAAGAATCAAACTTCTACGATAAGTTGGCAGGAAATTGAATTTGAGTCGCGCCTAACTTCACTTCCCGTGAAGCCTGAGAGCGATGAAATAAACGAGATGACTGCCCAAGAAATTGCTGCCAGATTGAGCGAATTGGAACTTCGCGACCAAGAGGAGATTGCAAGAGGACTAAACGATGACAAGCTCGCTGAGGTTTTAGAAGAGATGAATGATTCGGATCGAGTTGCTTTGGTTAAGAGTCTTGAGGAGCAACGGGTAGCGGATGTCTTGGGTGAGATGGAACCTGATGATGTTGCTGACGTCTTGAAAGAAGTCGGTGGAACTACTGCTGAAGAATTGTTGAGTCTTATGGAAGAGACCGATGCAGAAGATATCCGGCGCTTGATGAAATATGAAGATTACTCAGCTGGAGGAATGATGACTACTGATCCAGTTATCTTGAATGTTGATGCAACTGTGGCTGATGCAATTGCAGCTGTTAGACGTAAAGAACTCGCGCCCGCTCTCTCTTCCCAAGTTTTCGTCTGCCGCGCTCCACTAGAGACGCCAACCGGGCGACTAATAGGTGTAATTCATCTACAACAACTATTGCGCGAGCCACCCACTTTAAATCTCGGCCTGATTGTTGATGCCGCCCCTATAACGCTCTCGCCTGAGAGTGCTCTCAATGAAGTAGTTAGGCACCTTGCAAATTACAACTTGATAGCGCTTCCCATCGTAGATGAGAACGAACGCTTACTCGGCGCTGTGACTGTTGATGATGTGCTCGATCACTTGTTGCCTGAGAATTGGCGTAATCGCGAAGGGATGAAATAGGCATGAAAGAAAAATCTAGGCTGTCAATTCCGCGCGAATCACGGCGCAGCATCAAGCCAAATTACGATCCAGAGACTCTAGGTCGCCTCTCCGAAAGGTTCGCAAGATTTATCGGAACGGCACGCTTCCTTGTTTACATGACAGTATTTGTGTTCTCTTGGGTAATTTGGAATAGCGTTGGGCCCCTTCAATATCGTTTCGATGAATACCCATTCATTTTCTTAACTCTCTTGCTATCGCTTCAAGCTTCTTACGCTGCTCCCCTTATTTTGCTAGCCCAGAATCGACAGGCTGATCGAGATCGCGTCACCTCACAAGATGATCGAAATCGGGATGAACGAAATCTTGCTGTTACCGAGTATATGGTCCGCGAACTTGCCGCAATGCGCAAAGACTTGGTGGATGAAATCTCTAAACTAAAAGAAGAACTAGGTACTAAGCCCAAGCCGGACACCAAGTAAGGACTTCTTACGTGGCGCTAATTGATCGATAATTGATTCGAATTCAAGCGCGGCTGACGATTCGGGCTTTGTAACGACTACTGGTTTACCCGAGTCGCCGCCCTCTCTTAGCGCAATATCGAAAGGAATCTTTCCTAATAGCGGTACCTCTGCTCCGACCAAATTAGAGAGACGCTTAGCGGTCTCCTCTCCTCCGCCTTCGCCAAACAGAGCAACCGGTTGTGTTGCGCCATCAGGAATATAGGCCGACATATTCTCAATCACACCGATTATCTGTTGCTTGAGCTGGTGCGCAATTCTTCCGGCACGTTCAGCGACTTCGGCAGCTGCGATCTGGGGGGTTGTGACAACCAAGATCTCAGAGCCAGGTATCAATTGGCCGAGCGAGATAGCAATATCTCCCGTTCCCGGTGGAAGATCTAGTAAAAGAAAATCAAGGTCGCCCCAATACGCATCACTTAGTAGCTGCTCTAATACTCGATGTAATAATGGTCCTCTATAGGCGACAGGGTCTGCTCGATCAGGTTTAAACATCTCAATCGAAACAGTCTTAACTCCGAATGACTCCAATGGAATGAAGGTTTGATCGATTGCGGTTGGTCGCTTTCCTTCAATTCCGAGCGCTCTAGGAATTGAGTGCCCGTACACATCTGCATCAAGCAAACCAACTTTGAAGCCACGCTTTGCTAGGGCGACGGCAAGATTTACGGTGACGCTGCTCTTTCCAACTCCACCTTTGCCCGAGGAAACCCCAATTACTCTCGTAAGAGATTCTGGTTGAGCAAACGGAATGAATTTCTCTCGTCCACCCCGAAGCAGTTTCTTAACTCGATCTCTTTGTTCATCATTCATTACGCCGAAATTGACCTTCACGGATTTCACTTCACTGACCTTGAGAGCAGCTGCAGTCACATCTTTCTCAAGTCGATCGCGCATAGGGCAGCCTGTGATTGTTAGCAGGATTGAGATATCAGCTTTGCCTGCTTCAAAGATGATTCGCTCCACCATACCGAGCTCAGTTATGGGTCGGTGAAGTTCTGGGTCGGAAACTTTTGCTAGCTCAGCATTGATTGCTGAGATGATTTCTTCGCTCATAGTAGATCGGGATCGATCTTTGCGACATCTTTAAGTTCCTTAGTGCGTTGACGCATCTCTTTGATTACAGGCTTAGTATCATCAAGAGCATCTCCAATAACCTTCTTTGCCAGGTTCTTGGGGGTCAAATCTTTTACATCGAGATCCTCAAAACCTGGACCAAGATTCTTCTTCAATTCCCGAGATGCATCGGAGGTAAAGTTGCGAACTCTATGAATGATGCGGGCGAAATCTTTAGCAGCGGTTGGTAACTTATCGGGGCCAACTAGAAACAGACCTAGAACGACGAGTCCTAGGAATTCCCCCATCCCGATTCCAAACATAAAGTAATCCTAAATCCCTATATCTTCGTTGCAACTAATACGCCATCGCCTACTGGCAGGAGCATCGGAAGCCAGCGCTCTCGCGCCTCGCGAATGAGTTTTATGGCATCTCTAAAGGCAACCGTTTCTTCATCGCGCTGAGTTGGATCAGCAACTTTTCCTCCCATGAGAGCTCGATCTATCACGAGCACGCCACCTGGACGAAGTGATCTATGTGCGCTTTCTACATTATCGAAGATATCTCGACTCTTTCTCAGGATGAAGATGTCATAAAGACTATCGGCGAGCTTTCCGACTATCTCAGTGCTATTCCCAGTAATCAAGCGATACCTAGATGTTGGAATTGCCGCCTCTTCAAATGCTTGTTTTGCAAGTCGCGCATTTTCAACTTCATCATCTATCGAAGTAAATAGTCCCTTATCAATCATGGCTGGAATCATCCAGAGCCCGCTAACCCCAGAGCCCGTTCCTACTTCGACAATTGATGATGCTCCAATCAAGTTAGTCAGGTAACGAAGTAATGAACCGACCGCTTGAGTGGTTTCGTATGCGCCAATCTCGGCGCCACGCTGTCGAGCGCGTTGCATAATCTCAGTCTCGGGAATGAAGTTATTTGAGAATGCCTTCATATCTCCGCGATCCGAGAAAGGTGACTTCAAAGACTTGCCATCCATTCAGTCAACAACCTTACGCCAAAACCAGTTCCGCCTTTTGGATTCTCGCCGGCATCTGCGTCAGAGCGCGCTGGGCCAGCAATGTCCATATGAACCCATCTTCTCTTTCCAACAAACTTTTCGAGGAATAGAGCTGCGGTTACTGAGCCAGCTTGGAATTTATATTTGTCAGCAGTGTGGTTGTAGTCAGCAACGTTGCTCTCAAGTGCAATGGTGTAATCGTCAACAAGGGGCATATGCCAGATTCGATCACCGATGTACTCTCCGATTTCGTTGAACTTTCGCGCTAATTTCGTGTCGCGCGTGTACATCGCTCCATAAAGTCGGCTCAGGCCAAGCGTTGCTGCGCCGGTCAAAGTAGCGATATCAATTAGATAATCTGGTTCTAGATTCTTATCGGCGTAGGCAAGGCCATCTGCAAGTACCAACCGACCCTCAGCATCTGTATTAATAACTTCAACCGTGGTTCCACCATAATGCGTGATCACATCCGAAGGGCGCTGTGCTGTTCCAGATAAGGCATTTTCAGCCAGCATCAAAAGTCCAGTAACGCGGACTTTCAACTTCAATTCTGCGGCAGCTACCACCGATTCCAATACGACCGCGGCACCTGTCATATCGCTTTTCATCGGCGCCATAACATCGTATGGCCGCTTCAGCCAAGCTCCGCCAGTGTCGAAAGTGATTCCTTTACCGACAAGTACTACATGCGGTTTGCGAGAAGAGCCGGCTGGATTGTAGGAAATTTCCACAAATCTCGGTGGATTCTTCTTGCTTGAATTTCCGACCGCTCTAAGGCCACCAAATTCGGCTAAGTCACGCCCGGAACTAACTTTGATCTTTAATTTCATCCGTTTCGCTTCAGATCTCGCCTTACTCGCAATCCATTCCGGCGACTTAATATTTGAAGGCGTGTGAATCAAATCGCGGGCTCGCCATGTTGCCCCAACCAAGATTTCACTCTTTGTGACTACATCGGTGAAGTCGCCACCTATCAAGAAGCTTGGTGTATCGAACTTACTTTTCCTATCGCTCGCTCCTTTCGTACTCCATAAGTAGGTCGAGAGTGCAAGCGCATTTAGATGAACTAGAGCGCCGCTCTTTTCAGCTGCACATAGTGAGAGCAGCGTTGAATTAGTCGACTTAACTTTTCGACCAAGAATTGTGCCTATTTTTCTCAAATCATTTGGTTTGCGCTCGCCAACCCCGATCAAGTAAATTCGAGATAGCGAATTATTTCTTATCAGTAACGGAATCTCAATGATTTCGCCTAAGTTGGCTGTAAAACCTGAGCCCGCTTTTTCAATCTCATTTTGAAAATTTAATCCAAATTCATTCTCAAGATAGCTGTGCCACTTATCGGATATCGATAATTCGCCAGTGGGAAGAACGGGAATACCTAGATGAGTAACGCCTTTTAGCGATTCTCCCGAAGGGCTTGTTGTCTTTCGCGTGCCCAACTTCGGGACGGGGCGATTCACTTCTTAATTAGCGAGACCGCTGTGTTCAAGACATCCGCGAGATTGCGTGCTTCCTCTTGATTGAGTTCCACAACTAATCGGCCGCCACCCTCCAAAGGAATACGCATTACAAGGCTGCGCGCCTCCTTTGTTACCTCCATAGGTCCGTCGCCAGTGCGGGGTTTCATGGCTGCCATTTCGACCTCTCTCTAAAAGCTAAGTCCGGGTCAGATCAATCCGGGTTTACTTAAGAACCAGGGGCGAATTATCGCCCATTCAGTCATGAGAGGGGAAATCGAAGGTTGAGCGCAATCGAGCACGACCGGAGGCTAAGACTGCAGCAACTGAACGCTCGGGAACCCCTATCTTGGCAGCGATGTCCGCCACCGTCAGGTTCTTAGCAAAATAGAGCAGGAGAACGACGCGCTCTTCTTCTGGCAGAGACTCAATCAGCTCCGCGAGAGTTTGTGCTTTGCGCTCATTCACATACCAAGGCTACAAGGCGTACTGCTTAATACACCTCAAGTTCTACTTGAACGAGCGCGCAAATTTCCTGAGAGAAATGTTTACCGCAATCAAGATGAAAGGTTTTAGTAGAAGTAGCATGAAAGCGGGCGCTTTGATCTCTTCATACCAATCAAACTTAGTGCCACCATCTATATCTGTGAGTCTAAATTCCCCAATGCCTTTGATTATCTTCCCGTAGTGATCGACTCTGCAAAAAATTGGTGGCTCCCAAGTTACAACTCTCATCTTGTCTAATATTCCAAATAAACCTATTCCTGTAAATGCATCAATAGTCGTTCCAACTCCACTGTCGTCTGCTCCTTGATCCGATGCCGTAACTTTTGTAAAAGCCATCCAGTCACCTTGTTGCTCCCAATTAACTAGAGCACGCCAAACCTCAAGCTGTGGGGCTGCTATAAAAACTTGGGCGTAAAAATCTTTAAGCACTTGGTTGCTTCTCCATGTGTTTTATCGAATCTTCTATTGCGTCACACCAAAGGACTAACTCATGCAAACCAGGTTTCAAGAATTTCTGCTCTGTTAAGTCGCCGAGCGCGCTACGGAGTGAGTTATAGACACCGTATGGATCCAAGACGGCAATCGGCTTATTGTGAAAGCCAAGATATCTCCCAACCCAGATTTCAAAGAGCTCTTCCAGAGTTCCGAGGCCACCTGGCAAGGCAATAAAGCCATCAGAGATTTTCTCAATTAGGCCTTTACGCTCTCTCATATCTGCTACGACATGCATCTTCGATGCCTCTTTATCTATAAACTCAACATTTGTTAATTTTTCTGGGATTACACCGATAGTTGCACCGCCTTGGGCTCTTGCACCACGAGCGACTTCGCCCATAACTGAGATTGCCCCGCCACCCCAAACTAATTCGTGGCCCCGTTTTGCAATCTCTGCTCCTAGATCAAATCCGAGTTTCAATGCCTCTGGAGGAACTGCATTGGAAGAGGCGCAATAGACGGCAATCTTCACGAGCGCACTCTAGAGCAATTGATATTGGTACCTTTAGCGAATGACCAGTGCATTCGGATACGGCATCGCAACAATCTCCGATGCTGGCCAAGTACTCGACGCTAAATACAAGACTTTAGGTTTAGGAACGCTAATTGGCTCCAAGGAGCCGGATTTATCTGGGTTGCTACGACGCGATGAAATTAGAAAAGTAAAGCAAGAAGTAGTGGCTAGAGAGATTGAATTGAGTTCTCCACCAAAGGATGTTGCAGATGCCTTCTTGAGGCTGCAACTCCTCTCACATCGAATCATCCAGCCCCATGGTGCATCGCTAGATGGGATTTTCTCAATCCTTAACAATGTGGTTTGGACTTCGCATGGCCCTTGTCTTATCGAGGGCTTTGATTCTGTTGCAGATGCTTTGAGGAGTAGAGATGGTTTCTTAGTCATATATGGGGTCGATAAATTCCCGCGGATGATCGATTATGTGATTCCAGATGGCGTGCGAATCGCCGATGGAGATCGAGTTCGCCTTGGTGCCCATCTTGCACCAGGCACGACTGTTATGCATGAGGGATTTGTTAATTTCAATGCGGGAACTCTCGGAGCTTCTATGGTCGAGGGGCGTATCTCTGCAGGAGTTGTCGTTGGTGATGGAAGTGATATCGGTGGTGGCGCTTCGATTATGGGAACTTTAAGTGGCGGCGGTAAAGAAGTAATCTCGATTGGGAAGAAAACCCTGCTTGGTGCTAACTCTGGAATTGGAATCTCACTCGGTGATAATTGTGTCGTGGAAGCGGGTGTTTATATAACTGCCGGTTCGAAGGTGAAGCTACCTGATGGCAAAGTAGTGAAAGCCCGAGAACTATCTGGAGCAAATGGGATTTTGTTGCGCCGTAATTCCGAGAGCGGAGCGCTTGAAGCTCTCCCCAGAAGCGGATCTTGGGGCGGTCTGAATAGCGTGCTGCACTCTAATTAGTTATTAAATTACGCAGAGTGCTCTTTTGAAGAATGGATTGGTTTGACACTCACGCACTACAGCTAGAACTACAACTGCTTGAAAGTTGTTCCGTATCCAAGTAGATGGCAACTTGGTCCTGGAGCGAAAAACTTCCCCCGTTAGCGTGCTAGTTCTTCCATCTGATGAATATGCCGTTATGGAGAGCACGCTGTTTGTCTGGGATACCGAATCGACTGTGTACGAAACGACATCCGGGAGGACAAAGGCTTGTGCCATGGTCGATTGGGTTACCACACGATTCCACGAGTAATAGCGAGGGTTTATTTTCGGATCAAGGCTCCAGGGATCGGGAACTCCAAGGAGGTATGGGAATTCTGATCCCCAAACCTCTTTGATGTTCTGGGTCTTGCCTGCGCTAGATGAGAAGTAAAAAGCATTAATTGGCTTGCCCGCTATTGTTATTACGAGCGCAGTTTCAGTATCTACAAAAGTTCGATTTACCGCTGACTTCCATAGTATTCCGTAGTCAATTCGATTAACTTTCTCATCTTCCTTGGCGAAGCCAACAAAGTTCTGATCAATTGTGGTGCTGTAGATATTGCAATCACATTCAGGCCTAATTCGATTGACCTTGTTCAACGCGTAAGTTCGAGCAGCTATCGCCTGTGCTTCTAGCGCGGCTGGTGGCCATGAAGAAGGTACTTCACCAATTCCATAAAGGTATTCATCATGTAAGCGCAGCGTTGTAGTTACCGCAAGATAAGAGGTAACAGAAGTCTTGATACTCTTAAAGCTTATTTGACCATATTTGTATCTACCACTCATCTCGCCACTCTTCAATGAAATCACGGTGCTCGTATCCCAACGGATGGTCCAGGACTCATTTGCGGCAATAGGTGCGAACTTCGCAGTTGGTGATGTTAGAAAGGGAACAACTTGTCCAGAGAAATTTGTGAAAGTTGCCGTTACGGTTCCGTCATAACGACCAAATGGTTCTGGATTCTCATTAGCCGGAATATCCCCTTTATAGAGTGCAAATCCCCCGATTGATTTCTCCAAACTTATAGTTGTAGCTGTGGTCTGGTTGGCGATATTCACTCTTATCAATTGATTATCTGGAAATGGCGTGACGCTCGAGCCCGGGTAGTAATAACTAAGTATTTCTAAGGCGCTCTTTCCTTCGAGCGCCTGACCACGCGCACCGATCTGACTCATCCCGACCCCGTGTCCATAGCCCGCTCCAACAAATTGAAATTCGGTTGGAATCTTGGTCTCCGCACCTGCATAGGGTGGGTTGAAGCCAAGGATCAAGGAGGAGATCAGAATCGAGTGAAGAATGTAACGGCGCATCAGGATTATTAGGGTACCTGAGCACGCTGCTTAAGAATTGGAAATAAGACCTCGTGGTGATGTGATGAAACCAAATCCCCAGCAAAAATGCATAATTATCAGAACTATCGGAAGCCTAATGCGCTCTGACCAATTTCTCCCAATCCCCAACGAAGCAACTTTAATACTTATTAAATATCCGAATGGAAGAATCAGAAACCAGGGAGAGATAGTGAGCGAGAGAATTACGGCAAGTACCTGGGCTACCAAGTTGATTGGTGCAGCTAGGTAACGAAGATTCGCAGTTCCCTTGTGATAGCGCGTTACTGCGGCACGCCATTTTCCATATTCAAAATATTGTTTCGCAAGAGAGCGCATAGAGCTACGTGGGCGATAAGTTACTTGTAGTTTCGGATCAAACCAGACTTTTCCGCCCGCTTTACGTAATCTGTAATTTAATTCCCAATCTTGCGCGCGAGTAAATCTAGGGTCATATCCACCGACATCAATCAATGCACTTCTTCGAAAGACCCCGAGGTAAACAGTGTCAACGCTGCCAGCACTTCCACCTGTGTGAAATCTCGAACCTCCTACCCCAATCGGCGATCGCATCGCTCGTGCAACCGCTCGTTCAAAGGGAGTAACTCCCTCAGCTGCCATAACACCGCCTACATTTACAGCGCCCGTTTCATTCAAGATTCGTACCGCTTCTCGGATGTAATTGGAATCTATTGCAGAGTGGCCATCGATTCTTACGATGATTTCGTGGCTAGTTGCTTTGATTGCAGCGTTCAAACCATCGGGAGTTCGGCCAGAAGGGTTTGAAATTATTTGTACGCGCTTATCTCTAAGCGCGAGCTGCTTTGCAATCTCTTCCGTATTATCTTTTGAGGGACCAACGGAGATCACAATCTCGAGAGGTCCTCCGTAGTTAGAATTGAGAATCGCTTCAATTGCTTCACTTAAATGTGTGGCTTCATTTACCACGGTTAAAATCACAGAAACGGCTGGCTCATTCGGAGTGTGGGAGGGATTACTCGTCATTTTCTCAGCGAACATAACGGTCAAACGCTATCGCTTGATTACTCTTGCACAGTGAAATCACCACGTGCGATTCGATTCTTCACCATACTCTCGGTCTCAATCGTCGCACTCTCCGGCATAACCTGGCTCGGCCTCGGTCGAATAACTTCAGCAATCCCGAAGTTAGATGTATTTGCTGGTCTCGAGAATCGCCCCAAAAAAGAGTCATCAGCGGTCAATTACCTAATCGTCGGATCTGATACTCGCGAAGGTCTATCACGTGAAGAAATAAAGAGATTAAAAGTTGGGGGTACCGAAGTCGCCGCTGGTAAGAGATCGGACACCATGCTATTGGTGCACATCTCAAAGAAACGAGATAAGGCCGCAATAATCTCGATTCCGCGCGATTCGTATGCACTAATACCAGGACATAAATCAATAAATACCGGAAAAGATGTTGGGCCAGTCCACTCAAAGATCAATTCAGCTTATAACTGGGGTGGTGCTCCACTCTTAATCCAGACTTTCGAATCTATGTCAGGGCTTCGAATAGATCACTATGTAGAAATAAATTTTGTCGGATTCGTAAGGATGGTTGATGCTCTGGGTGGAGTAGAGATTTGCACGAAGCGAGATATCAACGACCCGAAAAGTCATCTCTCCCTTCCCGCTGGAAGGCATGTCTTGGATGGAGTCGACTCACTTAAATATGTTCGCTCCAGGACTTTTGATGGCCTTGGGGATCTAGGCAGAATGAAACGGCAGCAAGAATTCGCAGGAGCAATGCTACGAAAAGCGACAAGCGCTGGAGTACTACTAAATCCAATCAAGTTAGTCGACTTCGTAAACTCAGCTCTCGCAAGCGTCACGACCGATAGCAATCTTTCTCAAGGAGATCTTTTGACTCTGGGAAAACAGCTTAGAAATCTTTCTGCTTCAAGCGTGCGTACGCTCACAATTCCACTTAAGTATTACAACTACAGCAAAAATGGAGTATCGGCTGCAGTCTTGTGGGATCCAGAACTCTCTGCTGAGCTTTTTGATCGGATCAAGAATGATGAGGCACTCATCGACAAAGTGAAACCAGATCCATCGGCCTCGCCGACTACAGTCGATAAATTCGCAACCAACGCCGCAAGTGATAATCCCTGTAAGCAAAGCAAGGAATAGTAAGGTTCACGCGTGAAGTTATCAGTAATAGGAACTGGCTATCTTGGGGCAACTCACGCAGCAGCCATGTCTTCTCTTGGCTTCGAAGTAATTGGAATTGATGTAGATCTAAAGAAGATTGAGTTGCTTCGGGAAGGGAACGTCCCCTTCTTCGAACCTGGGCTCGAAGAATTACTTCTCCAAGAGGTAAAAGGTGGGCGACTAAAATTCTCTACTGATTTCGCTGATGCTAAAGATTGCGAAATACATTTCATCTGCGTGGGTACACCTCAACAAAAGGGAAGCCTCGCCGCCGATATGAAATACGTGGATTCAGCGTTGGATGCAATCGCACCACATGCAAAAGCTGGGTCACTGGTTGTTGGAAAATCTACTGTTCCCGTTGGAACTGCTGCGAGATTAGCGCAACGATTAATTGACCTTGGTTCATTGGCTGAACTTGCTTGGAATCCAGAATTCCTTCGTGAAGGTTTTGCAGTTGAAGATACATTACGACCTAATCGTCTAGTCATAGGCGTCACATCTGATCGAGCAGAAGATCTACTAAAGATCGCATACAAGCCACTTCTAGATAATGGAGTTCCCTGGATTAGAGCAGACCTTCCAACGGCTGAACTAGTGAAAGTTGCTGCCAATTCGTTCTTGGCCACCAAAATCTCATTTATAAATGCGATGGCGGAGATTTGTGAGGCTACGGGCGGAGATGTCACAGTGCTTGCCAAAGCAATTGGTTATGACCCGAGAATTGGCTCTCGTTTCTTGCAAGCGGGTATCGGATTTGGTGGTGGATGCCTACCGAAAGATATTCGAGCGTTTATGGCTCGCTCAGAAGAGCTAGGAGCTCAACAATCCCTTGAATTCCTCCGTGAGATCGATTCGATCAACTTGAGAGCGCGGCAGCGGATGATTGACCTAGTTCGCTTAGATCTTGATGCAGATTTGAAGGGTCGCAAGATCGCAGTCCTTGGAGCTGCCTTCAAGCCTGATAGTGATGATGTGCGCGACTCCCCTGCGCTTGATATCTCAGACCAAATCTCGAAGGCTGGCGCAAAGGTAACAATCTTTGATCCAAAAGCAAACAAGAATGCCCATGGACGTTTTCCTAATTTAAATTATGCCGAATCGATTGAGGCATGTTTGAAAGATGCTGAGATTGTCTTGCATCTAACGGAGTGGAAAGAGTTCCGCACCTTGGATCCAGTTCGAGCGAAAGTTCTTGTTGCTCGCCCGAACATAATCGATGGTCGCAATGCACTTGATCGTGAAGCATGGGAAAAGGCTGGTTGGCACTTCCGTGCGCTCGGACGCGCTACTCGTTGATTACGCCTTCTAAATAATCGACTGCGTGAATTACTTTCTCCTTTAGGTTCGAAGTTCCACTTAAGGCTACATAACCACCATGCGAAGTTAATTTGCATATTCGGTATCTAGGTTCGTGGGCAAATAGATGCAAGTATGGATGAGTCATGTCAAGGCTTAAGGGCGCATCAAAGCGCGCAACCAACCAATCTGATTCAGTCATTTGACTTGACCCAAAAGGTAATCCATATGCTTCCCGAACTGCATTCTCAAAAAATGATGTGAGCGCGAAAGTTTCACTCCAGAGAGAATCTGACGTAACTCCTTCCTGAGTTTTTAGATGGTCACCAGAAAGATTGAATTGGAATACAGCTGGCCCGAATATTCCACGGATCTTCAGTTCTTCGATCACTTTCTCTTGCATTTTCACAGCAGCATTGAACCTTTCGGTTAATGGCAAGGTTATAAGACGTCCTCGGTGATATTCATGGCGGGTAATTGGATAAGTAACAACTTGTCCCTGTTTGCTTCTTATTGCAGAGATTGAAAGATGTTCACTCATGGCAATCTTTGGATCTCTCACCTCAGCTTCGATAGCTAGACCGAGGCGCCGTGCGGCATCATTGATAAGTTGGACTAAATCGGCCTCAGCCCAAATCCCTGACGACATAATGTGAAGATACCCCAAGATAGAATCATTACTTCTATGTTGCCCAAAATAGTGCTTGCCTCAGCTTCACCTTCTCGCAAGGGATTGCTAGAGCGAAGTGGAATTAACGCCGAAGTCTTAGTTAGTGGCATCGATGAGGAAGATCCTCGATACTCTGAGCTATCTGCCCGAGAACTTGTAGTTGCGCTAGCGATCGTTAAGGCACATACCGTACGAGAGAAGATTAATTACCCTGCTCTCATCATTGCCTGTGACTCGACTTTTGAATTTCAAGGTGAATCTTTAGGAAAGCCCCTCACAAAAGAGGTAGCGATTGCGCGGGCGCGACGATTGAGCGGGAACTCGGGAATTCTCTATACCGGACATTGCCTGATTGACACCACCAAAGAAATAGAAGTTAGTGATGTGGTGGCAACTCGCGTTCACTTCGCCGAGTTAAGTCAAAACGAGATTGATTCATATGTGGAAACAAAAGAACCACTTAATGTTGCGGGCGGATTTACGCTCGATGGAATCAGCGCGCCGTTCATCAAGGGAATCGAAGGTGAGAGTTCGAATGTTATTGGCTTATCTCTTCCTTGGATTAGAGGGGCGTTTAATTCGCTTGGGTATAACTGGTTTGACTTTGTTACGGTAAAACAATGACGCTCTACGCTGCATATGGATCTAATCTTGATCCGCGCCAGATGCTGCAGCGTGCTCCTCATTCACCACATCTAGGAACTGGTTGGCTGCGTGGTTGGCGCCTCACATTCGGAGGCGAAGAGATTGGCTGGGAGGGCGCAGTCGCTACTTTGGCTGAAGACTCTTCAGCATCTGTCTTTGTTTCCATCTATGACTTAACTAAGCAAGATGAATCAGCTCTTGATGAATGGGAGGGCGTAACCACGGATTTATATCGAAAAATCCGAGTTCGCGTTGAGACTATGACCGGCGCCCAAACATGTTATGTATATGTATTGAATTCATTTGAGGGTGGAGCGCCTTCATCTCGTTACCTTGAGATCATGGTTGCCGCAGCAATTGAAGCTGGAGCGCCCGATGACTACATTGCCGAGATAAGAAACCGCGGGGTACGTTAGATACGTGATTCCAGAGTCTTTGCTGAAAGAAGTTGAATCTTGGATAGCCGATGATCCAGATCCGAAAACCAGAGCGCAACTTCAAGATTGGTTGAAGCAAGGTGCAGTCCAAGAATTAACTTCCTGCTTCCAAGGATTCCTCGAGTTCGGAACTGCAGGTCTGCGCGGAGCACTTGGCCCAGGGCCTTCTCGAATGAATCGCTCCGTAGTTTCAAAGACCGCCTACGGTCTATCAAGATTCATGTCTAACTCGGGCTTGAAATCTATCGTGATTGGAAGGGATGCCCGTTATGGTTCTGAAGACTTCACTCGTGACACCGCAGAAATAATGAGTGGAGCAGGTTTTGAAGTCTTCGTCTTACCACGACCGCTACCGACTCCAGTCTTGGCATATGCCGTTCGAAAATTGGGATGTGATGTCGGCGTCATGGTGACTGCTAGCCATAACCCACCGCAAGATAACGGTTACAAGGTCTATCTAGGTGGCACGGTGAATGGGATTCGTTATGACGGATCGCAGATCATCTCGCCAACTGATGGCGAGATTTCAAAAGAGATAGCTGCTTCACCAAATTTGAATACGGTCAAGCGGGCGAAAGATTGGACTGTATTAAGTGATGAGATCGTGAATGAATACGTTGCAACAACTGCCAAACTTGCGGCTGATCCGATAGATCTCAAAGTCGTATACACGGCGATGCATGGAGTAGGAACCGAAACGCTACTCAAGGTCTTTGAAAAAGCTGGCTTTTCAAAACCGATACTTGTTAAAGAACAAGCCGATCCTGATCCTGATTTCCCGACTGTCGCATTTCCCAACCCAGAAGAACCGGGAGCGATAGATCTATCCTTGAAATTGGCACGGGAAGTTAATGCAGATCTAGTCATTGCTAACGATCCGGATGCCGATAGATGCGCTGCTGCTATTAATGATGGTGGCTGGCGGATGCTAAGGGGCGATGAAGTTGGCGCGATTCTGGGCGAATATCTCGCCCGAACTGGGCCTGATTCACGAGTTGTACTGGCGAACTCAATCGTCTCATCCTCAATTCTCAAAAAGATTGCCGATTCATATGGCTTACCTTTTGTTGAGACATTAACTGGTTTCAAATATCTGGCAAAAGTCGAAGACTTGCGGTTTGGATATGAAGAGGCGCTTGGCTACGCAGTCGATCCTGACACAGTCAACGATAAAGATGGAATGAGTGCCGCGTTGATGCTGGTTCAACTAGCAGCTGATTTGAAGCGTGAGGGCCGAACCATCGCAGACTTTCTTAAAGAGATTTGGGGTAAGTATGGTTTTCACGGCACTAGGCAGATATCGGTTAGAACCAAGGATCTAAGTGATATCGAAAAAGTGATGGGTAAGTTGCGCAAGGCGCTACCTGCGAAACTTGCAGATTTCACCGTTACAAAGGTCGATGATTTGGAGAAACCTAAGGATGGACTTCCTCCCACGAATGGGGTCCGAATCTGGCTCGACGATAAATATCGCGTAATCGTAAGACCAAGCGGAACTGAGCCGAAGATTAAGTGCTACATCGAAGTAGTTACTGAACTAGCCAACGAGGCAACTACTATCCTTGATGCCGTGGAGCGAGAATTTAGAGAATTGATGGCGGTCGAGTAGATGCTTAACAACCTAATCGATGGGAGTGAAAGTTCGCTCCGCGCTTTTCTTGATAATTTGCCAGGCGTAGACAAAGTCGGTGCTGAAGGAAGAGCTGCGATGTTGGCAACGCGCAGCATAAAGACCACGAGTAAGGCCAAAGCGATTGATCTTGCAATCCGAATGGTTGATCTCACTACTTTGGAGGGCGCTGATACGCCCGGAAAAGTTCGCTCCTTGTGCGCGAAAGGTTTTCGCCCTGATCCAACGGATTTAACGGTGCCCCATGTCGGAGCAATCTGCGTGTATAACGATATGGTCGGAATTGCCCGTAAACACCTGGATTTGATTGGCGGAGAAGAAATTCCAGTCGCCGCGGTTTCCACCGCATTCCCCTCAGGTCGAGCATCTATGGAAGTTAAAGTCAGAGATACCAAAGATGCGATAGATGCTGGTGCAGGTGAGATCGATATGGTTATTGATCGAGGCGCTTTCTTATCGGGTCGACTTGGCGAGGTTTTCGACGAGATCCGTGAAATCAAAGCGATTTGTGGCGATAAGGCGCATCTAAAAGTAATCCTTGAAACTGGCGAACTTGCTACCTATGACAATGTACGAAAAGCCTCTTACCTTGCAATGCTTGCCGGAGCAGATTTCATCAAGACAAGTACTGGGAAGGTCACACCGGCAGCAACTCCTCCCGTTGTTCTAGTTATGCTCGAGGCTGTTAGAGATTTTTATAAGTTAACGGGAGAGCGCATCGGCGTAAAGCCAGCCGGAGGAATTCGCACCACTAAAGATGCCATTAAGCAGTTAGTCCTCGTAAATGAGACGACCGGACCAGAATGGTTGACCCCCGATCTATTTAGGATCGGAGCGAGCGCCTTGCTCAATGATCTACTAATGCAGCGGATGAAATTACGTGATGGCAGATATTCCGGTTCTAACTATGTTACGGTGGATTAATAATGAGCGCTGAGATTTTCGAGTATTCACCAGCACCCGAATCGCGAGCGATTGTTAATATAGAAAGTGAGTATGGCCTTTATATAAATGGTAAGTGGGTAGCTCCGCACTCCAAAAAACGGTTCGCAAGCATAAATCCAGCAAATGAAGAAGTGCTTTCGAAAGTCTCCCAAGCCGATGCAGTGGATATAGATAAAGCTGTTAAGGCTGCAAGGGCTGCCTATAACAAGACCTGGGCAAAAATGCCTCCTAAAGAGCGCGCCAAGTACCTCTTTAGAATCGCGCGCCTTCTGCAAGAGCGAGCCCGTGAATTCGCTGTATTGGAAGCGCTTGATAATGGAAAGCCCATCCGTGAAACGAGAGATGTGGATGTTCCGCTATCTGCAGCACATTTCTTCTATCACGCCGGCTGGGCTGACAAACTTGAGCACGCTGGCTACGGCGCGAATCCAAAGCCACATGGAGTCGTTGGACAGATAATTCCGTGGAACTTCCCGCTCTTGATGCTCTCGTGGAAAGTCGCGCCGGCGCTCGCTACGGGCAATGCCGTCGTCTTGAAGCCTGCAGAAACAACACCTTTGAGCGCCCTTCTATTCGCAGAAATTTGCGAGCAGGCAGAACTACCTGCTGGAGTTGTAAATATCGTGACAGGAGATGGAAGTACTGGCGCCTCCCTTGTAAATCATAAAGATATAGACAAGATCGCATTTACTGGATCAACTGAGGTTGGAAAGTTAATCGCTAGAGCAATCTCAGATCGAGGAATTCCCGCGACCTTAGAACTTGGTGGCAAGGGTGCAAATATTGTCTTTGATGATGCTCCGATAGATGAAGCAGTAGAAGGAATTATCAACGGAATCTTCTTCAATCAAGGTCATGTCTGCTGTGCCGGTTCAAGATTGTTGCTGCAAGAGAGCATTGTTGAAGAGTTCGTCGAGAAACTTAAATCGCGTATGGCAAAGATTCGAGTCGGAGATCCGCTAGATAAGAACACCGACCTTGGTGCAATCAACTCCAGCGCACAACTTGCGAAGATCAAAGAGATGTCTGAATCCGGAAGTAGAGAAGGGGCGGAGATTTGGAGCGCTCCTTGCGCACTTCCGAATAAGGGGTATTGGTTTGCGCCCACAATCTTTACGGGAGTAACCGGCGCTCACCGAATCGCTCGCGAAGAGATATTCGGACCTGTGCTTTCGGTGCTCACTTTCCGAACTCCCCAAGAGGCGATGGAGAAGGCAAATAACACTCCATTTGGGCTCTCTGCCGGAATCTGGACTGAGAAAGGGTCAAAGATTCTTTGGGCGGCGAATGAATTGAAAGCCGGCGTGATTTGGGCAAATACCTTCAATAAATTTGATGCCGCAAGTCCCTTCGGTGGCTATAAAGAGTCTGGTTGGGGACGCGAAGGCGGTCGCCACGGATTAGCCGCCTACATCAAGGGGGCCAAATAATGCGCCTTGATGTCATGAAGACTTACAAGCTCTATATCGGTGGAGCATTTCCAAGAAGTGAGTCGGGTCGCTCTTATCAATTGAAAGATAAGAAAGGCGTATTTGTCGCGAACCCAGCGCTGGCTTCCCGAAAAGACTTGAGGGAGGCAGTTGTTGCGGCTCGCGCGGCTTTCAACGGCTGGTCACACGCAACAGCATTCAATCGCGGTCAGATCCTTTATCGCATAGCCGAGATGATGGAGGGACGGACTTCCCAATTCATCGCAGAGATTTCTGCATTGGAAGGTGTAAGTGAAGTTGCTGCACGAAAGCAAGTTGAGGCAGCAATTGATCTATGGGTTTGGTACGCCGGTTGGTGCGACAAAATTTCATCCGCAGCTGGTGGAACGAATCCGATTGCTGGTCCCTATTACAACTTCACAATACCTGAACCACTTGGCGTTGTCGGAATCATCGCCGAAGAGAAGGACTCTCTTCTTGGCCTAACTAGAGGACTAGCTCCCGTTATCGCTGGCGGAAATACATCGGTCTTGATCGCGAGTGAATCTGCACCTCTTCCTGCCATCACAGTAGCTGAAGTTCTTGCTACTAGTGATCTTCCTGGTGGTGTTGTAAACATCCTCACTGGAAAACGTTCTGAGTTACTCTCTTGGATTGCAGGGCACATGGAGATTGATGGATTAGATATCTCAGGTGCTGCAAAGTCACTTGATGGAGAAATCAAGCGAGCTGGAAGCGAGAATCTAAAGCGAATTCACCGGTTTGATAAGGATGTTTCGCCAGAACGGATGCTCTCCTTTATGGAGTACAAGACGGTCTGGCACCCAATTGGAATTTAGGCTCTAGCGAACTTGTGAGAGAAGCTCTTTAGCCTCATCGCGACTGGGGTAAGAAGATTGAGTTCCTTTTCTAGTAACGCTCAAAGAGGCGGAATTACAGCCAAGGCGGACAGCATCTTCTGGTTTCAAACCCATCCCCAACCCAACTGCGAAGGCTCCAACGAAGGAATCTCCGGCGCCGGTCGTATCAATTGCAGTTACTTTTGGAGCAGGCACCCGGACCACATTCCAACTTTGATCTACATAAGCCGCCCCTTTCTCTCCAAGGGTGACTACTAACTTGCAACCGAGTTCTCGCGCAACTTCGGTAATTACAGCATCGCTATCAGGGGCTCTACCTAACTTATCCAAACCAGAGAACTCAGTCTCATTTGGAATTATCCAATCCGCACTCTTCAGTAATTCCGATGTAAGCGGAGCAAATGGCGCTGGGTTAAGGATTGTGGTGATTCCGCGGGAGCGCGCAATAGCAAAAGCCGCTGCTGTTACTTCCTGATGAATTTCGAGTTGTCCGACCATGACATCAATTTCAGAAATTTCTGAGAGCGCGCTTTGCACTTGTGGAATGGTCATCGCAAAATTTGCCCCCGGAACACAGATGATGCGATTTGAGCCATCAGCTTCAACCCAAATTGGTGCAACTCCGCTTGCCCCAGGAACTCGGTTCACATAAGTGATGTCGATTCCTTGCTCTTCAAAATTCTTCAAGGTGGTATCCCCAAAGACATCATCGCCCAAGGTATTTATCATCTTCACCCGTGCTCCGAAGCGACTGGACATGACAGCTTGATTAGCACCCTTTCCACCGAATCCAAGTGAAAATGAGTCGCCAATCACAGTTTCGCCTGAGTTGGGCGCCCGCTTTACGTAGGCGATCATGTCGATCATCGTGCTTCCTACAACGACTATCTCTGGGAGCTTTCCACCAAGCGCTGCCACTATTGCGAAACCCCTTTCGGCTGGGTCCCTGAGGTTCTGGACTAGAAGATACTCCAAGCGATAAGTTATCGGAATTCCCCCTAAGAAGCTCAATCTGGATGCGGTTTAGAAGGAGGCCGGCTCCTGTGGCCCGACATGTCGTCACAGCGATACGAACTCTGCAAAACACATCTTCTTCTGAGCAACTAGTTCCGCAGTTCAACAACTACTAAGGAGATAACTGAATGCAGAAGAAAACTCTTCGCAGGCTCGGTGCTTCAATTTTCGCAAGCGCAGTAGCGCTATCGGGATTGATGGCGATTGCTCCTGCTCAAGCAGCAACCAAGACAATTGGTATTGCTTATAGCTTGGGTGGACGCGATGTTCCGGGCTTCAACCAACTTGCCTATATCGGCGTCAAGCCAATATTGGATAAGAACAAGGCTCTAAAGCTGATCGAATCACAGGACAATCCAACCGCTACTGACGACCAGCGCGCAGAGCGTCTTCGCTTGATGGCGAAGCGCGGTGCGAATCCAATCGTTGTAGTTGGATTTACCTATGCTTCAGCGCTTGCAAAGGTCTCAAAGGAATTCCCTAAAGTTCAATGGGGAATCGTGGATGACTCAAGCGTCCAGGCACCAAACGTTCAAGGCATCGTCTTCAAGGAAGAAGAAGGCTCATACCTTGTAGGTCTTGCTGCTGCTATGACCACAAAGACCGGACGTATCGGATTCATTGGTGGCGTAAATACTCCGCTCATCAAGAAGTTCGAAGCTGGATACATTGCTGGCGCAAAGGCAATCAATCCAAAGATCAAAGTCCAATCCACATACATCTCTAACTTCCCAGATTTCTCTGGCTTCAATGATCCTGCAAAGGGTTACGAAGCAGCGAAGGGTATGTACCAGAATGGCGCAGACGTCGTCTACGCCGCTGCTGGTGGAACTGGAACTGGTATGCACAAGGCTGCTTCAGAGTTGAAGAAGTGGTCAATCGGTGTTGATGCTGATGAGGCTCTCTTCCCAGCACACGCTGCATACAAGTCAACAATTCTTACTTCGATGTTGAAGCGAGTCGACCTTGGCGTTCGCGCCTTCGTAAATGACTCACTTGCTGGCAAGAAGACTGCAGGAATTCGTACCTGGGGCTTCAAGCAAGGTGGCGTTGGTTATACGACAACAGGTGGATATCTCAAAGATATTACTGCTGTTATCGATAACTACGGCTCAGATATCGCTAGTGGCGAGGTAGTAGTACCAACCGATCCAACTAAGGCATAAAGTAAGAGAATGAAGTAAGCGAAGCGCGCCATGCTCAACATGGCGCGCTTCGTCTCATATTCGGCGTGAGTACAGGAGCGTGATGGATAACGTCCTTGAAGTCGTTGGTATCGAGAAGAAATACCCAGGCGTCGTAGCAAATCGTGATGTCTCTTTAAAGGTAAAAACGGGTTCGATCCACGCGATTATTGGCGAAAACGGCGCTGGAAAATCTACCTTGATGAAGATCCTCTACGGACTCATCCGCCCAGATTCCGGAAATATAAAGGCTTTTGGCAAAGATGTAACACTTAAGTCTCCCCAAGACGCAATCGCGCTCGGGATTGGTATGGTCCATCAACATTTTAAGTTAGCCGACAATGCGACAGTCCTTGAAAATGTGATTCTTGGAAGTGAGCCCACTCGCATGGGCTTCATAATCAACTTCGATCAAGCTCGCAAAAAGTTAGTTGCGATTGCTGAGCATTATGGTCTTGATATCGACCCCGATGAATCCCTTGCGAATCTCGGCGTGGGCGAACGCCAGAGAGTTGAGATTGCCAAAGTCCTCTTTCGGGGAGCAAAAATCCTGATTCTCGATGAGCCAACTGCCGTTTTGGTTCCACAAGAAGTAGACGAACTCTTCACAAATCTTCGAGAACTCGTCAAGAAAGGACTCACAGTCCTTTTCATCTCTCATAAACTCGATGAAGTTCTTTCCATCGCAGATGAAATAACAATCATGCGGCAAGGAACGACCGTCGCTTCTCGCACACCTAAGAGCACTAACAAGGTTGAGTTGGCCGAGTTAATGGTCGGTGGAGAATTGCCTAAGCCAAGAGCTGGTGTAACTAAGTCAACGGTCGAGAGTTTGATTTCAATTAAGGGCGCTTCATATGTACGGCAAGATGGCCGACAGATTCTCAACAATTTAAGCCTGGAACTGAAGGGCGCAGAGATTCTTGGGCTAGCTGGAGTTGAAGGTAATGGCCAAAGTGAATTAATTGAGCTGATTATGGGGCTGGTTAAACCAAGCAGCGGCAGCGTTGAAATTCTTGGACTTGATGCAACTAAGACTCCAACCAAAGAAATAAGAAACGCCGGCGTCGCGTATATCCCCCAGGATCGACAACGAGATGGCTTATTGATGTCAGCTCCACTTTGGGAGAATCGAGTTCTTGGTCACCAGTTCGCCTCACCAATGGCAACCAATATCTGGGTAAATAAGGGTGAAGCAATCTTGGACTCGAAACGAGTTGTAGATGAATTTGATGTACGAACTCCTGGAATAAATGTGCTTGCGAGCGCACTTTCGGGGGGAAACCAGCAGAAGTTCATCGTTGGGCGAGAATTAAGTGGAAACCCGAAAGTAATAGTTGCCGCCCAGCCAACTCGCGGAGTGGATGTGGGAGCACAAGCAATCATTTGGGATCACCTAATGAAGGCTCGGACCGCGGGTGCTGGCATCCTGCTGATTTCGGCCGACCTTGATGAACTCTTCTCGCTATCGGACCGAATAGCAGTCATCTACAACGGGGCAATTGTCTCGACTCTAAATCCAAATAAGACCACTCCAGAACAGCTAGGACTAGCTATGACAGGGGTGAAGAGCGCATGATGAAGAGCAAGATCTTCTGGGGGATCGTCGCCCCAGTAGCTGCCATCCTCAACTCACTCCTATTTGTCTACATAATCCTCAAGATTCGTGGCGTCGATCCTTTATCTATGTTCAGTCTGATGATCTCTTATGGATTTGATCCAAGAAATCTTGTCTCAGAGCTAAATCAGACCGTGGCTTATTACATGGCCGGAGTAGCAGCTGCAATCGGTTTTAAGATGTTGCTATTCAATATTGGTATTGATGGCCAATACCGCATGGGTGCATTCTTTGGAGCGGTAGTTGGTGGAGCGATTGCGCTGCCTCCAGTTCTGCACGTCCTAGTGATAGTTATTACCGCCATGATTGCCGGCGGACTTTGGGCTGCAATTGCTGGTTACTTGAAAGTCCGTCGCGGGGTAAATGAAGTCATAAGCAACATCATGCTTAATTTCATCGCTGCGGCAATAATCTCTTATCTCATAACGCCTTCTATGTTAGGAACGCTTCCCGAAGGCTCTCAAAACGCACAGACTTTCCCAATTCCGGCAAGTGGTCAGATGCCGACGATCAAAGCATTTGATGGCGAGATCTACACATTCCTTTTCGTGGCAATATTTGTAGGAATTGCATATTGGGTAATGCTCAACAAAACAGTATTTGGCTTCAACTTAAAAGCGACTGGACTCTCCTTCAGAGCTGCTCGGGCAAGTGGAGTTAACGCGCCACGAATGATCTTCGTAACGACCGTTCTTTCGGGAGCAATAGCTGGCCTTGTAGGTATGGGAACTCTGCTCTCCGATACTCACAACTTCAGTATGGCCTTCCCCTCTGGTTACGCATTCACAGGTTTGGCCCTCGCACTCTTGGGGCGCAATCATCCAATCGGAATCTTCTTTGCTGCGTTCTTATGGTCCTTCCTAGAGCGTTCCGCCCCCGTACTTGAATTCGAAGGAGTCCCGCCCGAGATTGTGATTGTTATGCAGGGAACAATCGTTCTTTCAATCGTGATCGCCTATGAAGTTGTCGCTCGAATTAACTTGAGGCAACAGCAACGCGCAGTCGGAAACGTGAGCGCCGATGTGAAGGAGAGCAAGTCATGAGTGGCAAGACCTCTTCTTCGATAAAGTCCGAAAAAGCAAAGTCTTTCTTTAAATCTCCAGCACGGATAACTATTTTGATAGCAATCGTTTTCTTCATAATTTCAATGGTCGAGAGCATCACGGGCTCGATTGATATTTCATCACCCGGTACATCAGGAGCAACGCTTCGATTCGCAATTCCGCTTTTAATGGCAGGACTTGGGGGGCTTTGGGCCGAGCGTGTTGGAGTTATAAATATCGGTCTTGAGGGAATGATGATTGTCGGCACATGGACTGCTGCTTGGTTTGGTTACTTACATGGTCCTTGGGTGGGATTGTTGGCAGCTGCCATATTTGGTCTACTTTCTGGGTTATTCCATGCAATCTTGACGGTAAAGATCGGTATCGATCAAGCAGTTAGTGGCCTTGCCATTAATCTGATTGCGGCGGGTGCGGCGCGCTATCTCTCCGGAATCTTCTTCCCAGCAGTCGGCGGCGATAGAACTGTCTCTCCCCCAGTCGAGACACTTCCTTCTTTCACAGTCCCGATTGTTGCGCCGTTCTTCCAGAGTATCGATGAGAAAAATATCTTCTTAGTCTCCAATATTTCTGGATTGATCTATGGGCTCACATCAGATCTATCGGTAGTGACTGTTGGACTTCTGCTATTCGTACCATTGACGTCATGGATCTTGTGGCGAAGTAAATTCGGATTACGTATGCGTTTTTCAGGTGAGAATCCAATGGCCGCAGAGTCACTTGGCATCAACGTCTATATGACGCGCTACATTGCAATATCTGTTTCGGGAATGCTTGCCTCACTCGGTGGTGCATATCTAGCGCTGGTAGCTTCATCGGTCTATCGAGAAGGCCAAACCGCAGGACGCGGTTTTATTGGTCTAGCTACCGTCATCTTCGGAAATTGGCGACCAAGTGGAGTCTTTGCTGGATCTATTCTCTTTGGATTCACAGATGCGCTTCGAGTTCGCCAGAGTGATTCAGTGATGGCGATGATCATGGCAGCTGGAATTCTCGCTGGGCTATTAAGCCTTTATTACGCCTTCTCTCGTAAATGGAAGCCATGCGCGGTATCGGGTGGACTTGCTCTCTTTGCACTCTGGATGAACTTAAGAGTCACCAATATTCCGCAAGAATTCATAACAGCTTTCCCAAATCTTGCTACCTTGATTGTTCTTACCTTCCTCGCGCAACGGCTTACTCCGCCAGCCATGGCGGGCATGCCGTATCGACGAGGGTCTGAGTAGTTTTTTAATCTCTTGAACTCCGTCCGCTGGAACTCTCCCGTGCTCTCGAGCCTGAGGCCGGTAATTGAGCAATCTACTTTGGTTCGAATCAACAAAGAGCAATTGATTCAAGTAGCAAATTGGATGGCTTACGAGGAGTTTGCCAAACCCGATGGCTCTATGCTCTTTGACTTTGGAGATGATCCAGATCAATTGATGGACTTCACGATGGTTGTTAATACTATGAACTTCGCTTTTACCGACTTCAAAACCGGTATCAAATTTGAAACGGATTACCTAGGTCGAAGATGGTGCGACAGCGAGGCGATGCTTGCCTGCATTCATCGCGCAATAAATGCTGAGACACCGCTATTTAATGGTGATTATCTTGCAAACCTGACAGAAGAGGAATTTGCCCGAGTATTCAAGGGCACCATCGAGATGCCCATGATTTCGGAGCGCGTGAAGATATTCAACGAGGTTGGTAAAGTGCTTGTAGAAAAGTACAACGGCAGTTATCACAATTTTGTGAAATCCTGTCCACCCCGTCTCTATTCAAACGGCGAAGGTCTGCTCGAGCGTCTAGTGATCGAATTCCCACGCTTTCAAGATGTCAGCCAATACAAGGGCTCCTCAATTCAAATCTACAAGCTCGCTCAGCTTGGAATTTGGGGTATGCATTTGACTCTCTCACCACGGGGGCATTGGAAGTTAGAAGATGCCAGTGATCTAACTGCATTTGCCGATTACATCGTTCCAGTGGGACTCCGAGTGATGGGAATCTTCGAATACGCTCCGGAATTAGAGGAAAGGATAAATGCCCTCGAAGAGATAAAGCGGGATAGCGAGGCGGAGATTGAATTGAGAGCCAGCTCAATTCATGCGATTGCGCTTCTTACAGAAGAGATAAATAAACGCCGACCAGGCCTTGAGCCGCTCTTAATGCCTCAAGTAGATTTCAGATTTTGGAAGAGTTATCACGCTACCCATTGGCCTCACCATTTAACGCGAACCATCATGTACTAGAAACAGAAAGCTCCGAACGCCACTTTCTCAAAGTAGGTAGCGCTTTTTCAAAAGTATCGACTACTTCGCCCACATCTTCAACGCAACCCCTTACAAAGAGATTAATCCCTTTACCATCGATCATGTTGCGATCTCGGATCACTCGAGTATCCGTTACTAATCCAATGATTCCTTTCTTGGTTGAGTCGGTTTGCATCGCAGCCCAGAAGATTCCAATCTCAGAGGCAGTTCCATCATCAACCATCGGACCATCGAGAAGCGCCAATACGGCATTAGCACGCAATACTTCTTTTGAATCAACATCAAATATAAATCTTGCTGTGACTGGATTTGGAAGCTCGATTTCGTGTGGAACAAAGACTTCAAAGCCTTCAGCTCTCAGCTTTGCAGCGCACGTATCGATAAAACTTCTTTCGTATGGAGTGAAGAGTGGTCCCGCAAAATAAATCCGCATCTTGAGAAACTCCTAGTTTGTGTTGGACGAGAGTATGCCTCTCAAGATAGGTTAAAGCAATCAACTTCTCCTTACTTTAGAAATGAGGCTAATTGCTTGGGTCCTATCGGGAGGTAATTCGGCATAGTCACGCCGCACCGACCTTTGGATTCGGAATGATTGGCAGAATCCCAGTAGCGATGAATACTGTCGCGCTAGTCTTTTTAGTCTCATCTGTACGTGACTCCTTTCTTCTCGCCGGAATTGCATCATCTTTCTACACGCTTTCCGGAGCGATAGCTGGACCTCGAATCGGCAAACTTGCCGATCGCCACGGCACAAGAGTCGTTTTAATTCCCATCTCGGTCATAAATGCATTATCAATTCTTGCAATCCTTTTTTTCAGCGAGCGGTCTGTTCCGCTGCTACTACTTTTCTCAGCACTTGCGGGTGCAACCATGCCTGGATTTGGAAGTTACACACGTACCCGCTGGAGCCGAACAATTTCCGATAAGAAAGACCTTGACACCGCGCTCTCCCTTGAATCAGTCTTTGATGAAACTGCATTTGTAATAGGTCCCGCCCTGGCTGGCTTTCTCTTCTCACTTTATGGCTCTAATTCACCACTTCTCGCTGGCGTTGTTTTTACTGTTATAGGAGCGCTCGGGCTTGCAATCACATCATTTGATCATGGTGGCCAAGGTCAACATGAAGAAGTGCATGGAGGTCTCCTGCGAATCCCCCAGATAAAGAGTCTGCTCGCTTCACTCGTTGCGATGGGGCTTCTCTTTGGCTCAAACTTTGTCGTAATACTCGCAGTCGCAAAAGAGTACGGCCGGGCAGCAGAAGGCGGATTGTGGGTCGGTCTCTATCCACTTGGCAGCATAGTTGCTGGCCTTCTCTATGGATTCATCCATTGGAAGTCGAGCAACGCCATTAGATACACGTTTGCACTCGGATTCATGACTTTAGCTACAAGCTCAATTTTGGTTTTCCAAGATATAGATACTCTTGTTTTTCTTCTTGTGCTGTCAGGAGTTGCAATTGCCCCAGCTCTAATCGCAGCAAATGCACTTATGAAAGAGTTAGTACCGCTACGAAGACTAACCGAGGCCTTTGCTCTTGTTGGCGCTGCCCTCTCAATTGGCATAACACTTGGAAGCAGCCTTAGTGGGTTAATAGTTGACGAATTTGGCGGTTGGAGCGGTTTCTACTTCATGACTGGTGCCATGATCCTCGCTACTTTTCTCTCTATGCTATTAATCAAATCTGATGATGTAGGTGAAAGAATAGGCAGATGACCAGAAAAGTAATCTTCGATACCGACCCGGGGATTGATGATGCACTTGCTCTGCTCTTCCTCGCGGTCTCTCCTGAAATCGAATTGTTGGGAGTTACTGTCACGCATGGAAATACTTCGCAAGATAAGTGTCTTCGAAACGCTCTGAGTCTCGTCGAGCTAGCTGGTATCCCAAAGATTGATGTCTCCCAGGGAGCCTTTGAGCCTTTAGTAAAAGAGTTGTCTGTAGCTGAAGAGACTCATGGTGATGGTGGACTTGGATACGCGGTTCTGCCTATTGCAAAGAAATTGCCAATCGATATTCCTGCATATGACTTCATCATCAGAGAAGTTGAGAAGTACCCGGGCGAGGTAACGGTTCTTGCCGTAGGCCCGATGACAAATGTCGCTCTTGCGCTCTTAAAACGCCCGGAAATCGCCCCAAAGATCCACTCAATAATCGCTATGGGCGGAGCGATTCACTATCCGGGTAATGCAACTCCGCAAGCAGAGTACAACGTCTTTTGTGATCCAGAAGCCTTCGATATCGTGCTCCGCTCAGGAATTGATTTCACACTAGTTCCGTTAGATGTAACTTACAAATGTATTTTTACCAAAAGGCACATCGAAGCAATTAATAGAGCTCGCCCTGAAATCAAGGAATTCATAGCTGATTCCACTCGCTTCTACATGGAGTTCCATGTGAAGCATCAATCTATTGAGGGCTGTGCGATAAACGATCCGCTTGCGGCCGCGCTACTTATTGATCCATCGCTAGTTAAGTATGAGGACTACTTTGTTCGAGTCGATCTAACGGGGCCGACTTCTAAGGCAAAGACGATTGCTGACTATTACGGAGCTTTGAAACAGAAGGCGAATGCACATGTCGCAATGGAGGTTGAGGTTGAACGCTTCATGAAATTATTTATCGAGCGAATGAATCGATTCCAGTAATGAAGCAGCACCACACTCATACTTCTACGGGTGATGTGGGCAGATATGTATTGATGCCCGGAGACCCGGGTCGAGTACCGATTATTGCGGCACATCTAGACGAAGCCACGCATGTGGCCACGAACCGAGAATACGTGACCTACACAGGAACCCTTGAAGGAATTAAAGTCTCCGTAACTTCTACCGGGATTGGTTGTCCATCGAGTGCTATAGCAGTTGAAGAGTTATTTCGCTCCGGCGCCGACACTTTTATAAGAGTTGGGACTTCTGGGGGAATCCAACCTGGTACTAAATCAAATGAAATCGCTATTGCAACCGGAGCAATCCGCCATGAAGGAACTTCGCTTCACTACATCCCAATCGAATTTCCCGCAGTCTGCGACTTTGAAGTAGTGAGAAGCATGAGAGCCGCCCTTGAAAAGTTGGGGCTACCTCATCGTGTCGGTATTTCACATTCAAAAGACTCCTTCTATGGCGAGGTGGAACCAGAACGCTCCGCAAACTCGGATGAGTTGATTGAATATTGGCGGGCTTGGCGTGAGGGTGGCGCTATCTGTTCGGAGATGGAACTCTCTACCATTTGTATCGTCGCGCAGCTCTTAGGTGCAAGGGCTGGCGGAATCATGGCGATGCATGGTGAAGGGGAATTCGGACCACTGGATAATTTGATCAAAGCAGCTATCGAATCGGTTCGAGAATTAATAAAGATTGATAAATCTAAGGAGTGATGATGGAGACAGACGGGAAGCAGTATCACATCCAACTTAAGCGCGGTGATGTCGGAAAATATGTCCTTCTGCCTGGAGACCCCGGTAGATGCGAACCCATCTCTCGACTCTTTGATAATCCCAAACATATTGCTACCAATCGCGAATACGTCACTTATACCGGAACGCTTGATGGAGTACCGGTCTCGGTAACTTCAACTGGTATTGGTTGCCCGTCAGCTGCGATTGCATTAGAGGAATTAGTTCGTTGCGGAGCTGACACTTTTATAAGAGTTGGTACTTCTGGTCATATCCAACGCGATATAAAGTCGGGCGAGTTGGCAATAATCACTGCCGCAATCCGTGATGAGGGAACTTCTCGCCAGTACATGCCCATTGAATTCCCTGCTATCGCAGATATCGATCTAGTGTTAGCGCTCCAGGCTTCTGCCAAGAAGACGGGCGCAACTTTCAGAACCGGTATCACCCAATCAAAAGATTCTTTCTATGGTCAGCATGAACCTGAGCGGATGGGTGTTGCGAAAGATTTGCTGGAGAGATGGCGGGCTTGGGAATTGGGCGGCGCGCTCTGTTCTGAGATGGAGGCTGCTGCACTATTCGTGATTGCCTCAATGCTACGAGTACGTGCGGGTGGTGTGATGATGGTTCACGGCAAAGAGCCGATGCCACTACTTGATATCTTGCTGGAGACCGCTGTAGGTGGGCTGCGCGAGATTATTGCCGTAGACAAAGCAAAGGGGCGCCCAGTTACTTTGTAATCGAAGCCTTTTCGATCGCTTCCAGCATCATGCTCCAGAAGCGCTCAAAATCTAACTCAAGAGCGACTTCACAATTCGCCTTCTCTCCAAGCCGATTATGAAGATCAACCACGGTTGCACCCCTTGTAAGTGAACCGGTGAGTTCTACCTGAACATTTACTTTCCTAGTCTTAACCACGCTGCGATCGATAAGTAGTGCGACCGCGACTGGATCATGAAGCGGTGGGTCGGGCATCTCAAATACTTCATCATAAGTTTTGGCAAAGAACTTCAATAATCCAATGATGGTCTTACTCACATCCGTACCCATACTCGCTAGCCGATTGAATATCTCTTTAGTTACCAATGCTTGATGGGTAACATCCAAACCACACATTGTTAACGGTAAATCACTTCTAAGTACGACATCAGCCGCTTCTGGATCCATCCAGATATTGAATTCAGCATAAGGTGTTTTATTACCCCTGCCAGCGCTCCCACCCATGAAAACGATTTCATTTACTTTATTCTTAAGGTGCGGATACATCTTTAGGAAAAGCGCGACATTTGTTAGCGGGCCAGTCGCAACAATCGTAACTTTTTCCGAGGACTCCCTTAGCAGCTTTGCAATCAAGTCCACCGCGTGCAGCGGGGATAGTGCGATCTTTGGTTCTGGGAGTTCTGCGCCATCTAGAGCAGATTCGCCATGGATATCGGTCGCCTCATCTACTTCTCCCAAAATCGATTTCCCTGCACCTTCAGCAATCGGCAAATCAAGGTTTGCTAGTGTTGCAACTCTTCGGGCGTTTAGAGTTACTTTCCCTATTCCTCCATTACCTGAAACAGTGGTGATTCCGAGTAGATGAAGTGCAGGATTATGCGCGGCAAGAATTATTGCAAGCGCATCATCATGTCCCGGATCGCAATCAAGAATTATTGGAGTTGGTGTCATAGCGTTAAGCCTAAGCCTTAACCATCACACGCTTATAGCCACGTAATGAGAATGCCGGGCGTCGTTCCGGCTCTTGGGCGAGGTCTAAATTGGGAAAACGCTGGATGAGCAAGGGCAGTGAAATTGACATCTCTAGCCTTGCAAGTGGGGCTCCGACACAGAAGTGAATGCCAGCACCAAATCCGATATGCGGATTTGGTTGACGCGAAACATCGAATTCGTCCGCTTTTGCAAAAACAGTTTTGTCACGATTTGCCGAACCCAGCAAACTTACGATTTTCTGGCCTTGCTTGATACTTATTCCTCCGATTTCGCATTCGGTTATTGCAGTTCGCTCAAAGTATTGCAGAGGCGAGTCGAAGCGAAGAAATTCTTCGACAGCGCTAGCAGAGAGAGTTAATGGTTCACCAAATAATTTTGCTCGCTCCTCTTCGTTGCGAAGTAGCGCCACCATCCCATTTCCAAACCCATTGACGCTAGCCTCATGGCCAGCGTTTAATAAGAGGATGCAAGTTGCAATCAACTCGTTTGTGGAGAGCTTTTCCCCTTCTTCATGCACTTGAGATAAGTCGGTAATCAAATCTTCTCTTGGCTCATTTTTCCGCTCTAACATCAGGGAGTGCACATAATCTGCAAATTCGGTCGCCGCTTTCTGGGCCGCCAGTTGATGCTCTCTAGGAGGATTTACTTCATACATCTTCACAATGGCTTGAGACCAAGGTCGAAGGAGATGCTCATCTTCTGGTGGAAATCCGAGTAAAAGCGCAATAACTTTTACTGGAAGTGGCTCGGCATAATCCGCAATCAAATCGAAATTGCCACCCTTTTTTGCAATCTCATCCAATAGTCCGGATGCAATCTCCTCTACTTTAGAGCGCATCCCCTCCATTCGACTTCGATTGAATGCTTTGAGAACAAGACCTCGAAGTCGAGTGTGTTTCGGAGGTTCGCTATCTAGAATCGAATCTGAGTGAAGCCAATTAAAAACACCCCATTCTGATTCAGGTTTCTTATCAATATAGATTCTCCCCAAATTCTTATTGCGCAGTACTTCATTTGCATCTCGATGTGTAGCCGCAAGATATACATTCAATTCAGGGTGCCAGACCGGTTTATCGAGTTTTCGTAACTCCTGAAGATGCGGATAGGGATTACTTATGACCTCAGAATCTCGAAAATCAATCATGGTTGCTCATCTTATCCGGTAAGAAATTGGGTTAACCAAATGCGGCCGAAAGTGCCTTTGCATTCATCTCCTTGATGACATCTTCTCCCCATCCGTGTGCACCAGACATATGAAAATACTCCGCTGAAAGCGATGTCGAGCTCATTAATCGATTATCGGTATTGAGCGCAACATTAAAGCCAAGTCGATGCAAAAGTGATGCCGGATGCTCATTGTAATTTTTAGCTAGACCAGTCTGTAAGTTGGAAGTTGGCGCCATCTCTATATGTACCTGCGAATCTCTTAGGAACTTTGCGCGATCTGAGAGAAAGACTGACCCTTCTTTGATCACAATCTCGTCAATTAATCGATAGCCATGCCCTATTCGCTTTGCTTTGAACTCACTTATCGCTTCTTCTATGTATTCAAAAGGTCCGGCTTCACCTGCGTGGATAGTAAATGGGAAATCTGCATTGATTAAGAGTTTGAAAGCGGCACGATGATTTGCGGCCGGAAAACCCCGCTCTGGGCCAGCGATATCAAACCCTACGACACCCTTATCGCGATACTTGAGCGCTTCGGTCGCCACCTCCAAACTTCTATTTTCATGTCGCATTGCACAGAGAATTGCTCGAACTTCTATTTCGCCTCCGGATGAGCGGACACTCTGCATTCCCTCTTCATATCCAAGAAGAGTAGCTTCGATTACGCCCGAGATACTCAAACCGCCTCGAGTAAACAATTCGGGAGCCCCACGAACTTCTGCATATCTGATCCCGTCTTTTGCAAGATCTTCTACACATTCACGAGCAATCCGAATTATGTGATCCCGAGTTTGCATAGCAGCGATCGTGTAATCAAAGTTCTTAAGATACTTTTCTAGATTCCCCTCATTGCAGGCTTCAAAGATGCTTTCTTGAAGCTCTTCTGGTTCAAAGGAAGGTAACTCAATTCCAATTTCCTTCGCAATATCGATGAGAGTGTTGGTCCTTAAGCCACCATCTAAGTGATCGTGCAGAAGCGTTTTCGGTAAGGACCTGATTTGAGCAAGATCCACTTCGGTATAAGTTTTAGAGGTTCTCAGGTCCGAATGCCCAAGGCAAAAGCGACGAGAGTGGCGCAGGGCCTTCTGGGGTCATGAACTGGGTATCAGGTGTGCTGTGTTCCCAGAGAAGTTGGCGACAACGACCACACGGGGAAAGCGCATTTCCATTCGCATCCACACAGTAAATCGCTCTAATGATGGATCGACCACCAAGTACCAAGTTGGAAACTAGACCGCACTCTGCGCAGAGTCCGAGACCGTAACTCGCATTCTCGACATTACATCCAGTAACTATCCGACCATCATCGGTCTTGGCTGCTACTCCTACAGGGAATTTTGAGTATGGTGCATATGCCCGCTTCATAGCGCTAATTGCTTCTGTTCTAAGTTGATCCCAATCGATGTTTGCCATACCCAGAGTCTATTGCGAATCTAAGAAAGTTCTATCTTTGGCAAAATCCTTAAAATACTTCAGAAATTAACTTTAGCGTCGGAATTGTTTGCCGGGAACTAAACCAAGCGCGTCATAAGCGTTCTTTAGAGTCTTAGCGGCTACTTCCCGTGCCTTCTCGCTTCCCTCTTCCAGGATTGCAATTAGTCCAGCTTCATCTTTTAATAACTCCTCAGTGCGAGATTTCACCGGCGCGAAGAAGTTTGTCACAACCTCAGCAACAGCGCCTTTAAAATCACCATAGCCTTTTCCGGCAAATTCATCTTCCAGGCTTGAAATGCTCTTGCCCGATAGGGCTGAATGGATAGTCAAAAGATTTGAAACGCCGGGCTTATTCTTCTCGTCAAACTTAATCTCTTTACCGGTATCAGTAACAGCGCTCTTAATCTTCTTGGCATTCACTTCTGTACTATCCAAAATGTCAATTACACCCGAGTTTGATGCAGCAGATTTGCTCATCTTCGCATTTGGGTCTTGCAGATCATTGATTTTGGCAGATGTTTTGATGATGTGTGCATCTGGGACGGTAAAGACTTGACCATACTTTGAATTGAAACGTTGCGCTAAATCCCGAGTCAGCTCGATGTGCTGTCGTTGATCTTCACCAACCGGGACGCTATTGGCTTGATAAAGCAAGATGTCTGCGGCCTGCAGCATCGGATAAGTAAAAAGTCCCACTACGGTTCTATCTGAGCCCGACTTTGCTGATTTATCTTTGAATTGCGTCATACGACTTGCTTCACCAAATCCAGTAATACATTCAAAGATCCAACCTAGTTGATTGTGTTCACTTAAGTGCGACTGAATGAAGAGGGTGCATTTCTTAGGATCCAGGCCAAGTGCGATTAGTTGAGCGGCGGCAGCAAGAGTCCTACGGCGAAGTGTGGCTGGATCGGTTTCTATAGTTAAAGCATGTAAATCGACAATGCAGTAGAAAGCATCATTTCCTTCTTGGAGTTCGACCCATTGCTTAACCGCGCCTAGATAGTTACCAAGATGTAGCGACTCCGCAGTGGGCTGAATTCCGGAGAGTATTCGTTTCACTTGGGCATTCTCTCAGTAAAGGTCAATTTGCGGTTCGAGTAAGCAATAGCGAGCCGACGCGTTTACCTTCCATAGTAAGGACCTTTATCTGTGCACCAGATATATCCAGAACATCACTGACCTCCGGGATGCGGCCCAATTCATGCATAACAAAGCCGCTCAAAGTCTCGTATGGTCCTTCGGGGACTTCGACGCCAGTCTGTTCAGCTAAGTCATCAAGGGCGATCAAACCATCAATCTCAAAGACGCCAGTTCTATGGGTATTAGCGACTTCTTGAGAATGATCGTCATACTCATCGTGAATTTCACCGATTAGAGTCTCCACAAGATCTTCCATCGTCACTATTCCATCAGTTCCACCATATTCATCAAGAACGATTGCGATTTGCTGTCGCTTGGAACGCATCTCAGTCAGCGCCGGAAGAACGCCCTTGGTCCCAGGCAAGAAGATAATCGGACGCACTAGATCCATTACCGTTTTGCTGTTATCAGGGCGCTCTAATAAATCACGAGCATGGATAAAACCGATTACTTCATCGCTATTGCCACGAACTACTGGGTAGCGAGAATGTGCCTTCTCGATCGCAATTGCAGTTGCTTGATTCAAAGTCAAACCGGCATCCATGAAATCGACTTCGGTTCTTGGAACCATGACTTCATGTACTGAGCGCTCGCTAGCGTTAAAGACCTCTTCAACGATGTCACGCTCTTCTTCCGTAAGTGCCTTGTGGCCAGTAACGAGGTCAACCAACTCCTCCTCGCTTATCTCTTCCCGTGAAGCTTTAGGGTCTATACCAAATGCGCGTAGGACGAGATCAGAGGAGTGCGCCAACAGCCAGATCAAGGGACGAAAGACAACGCTGACGATTGAAACTGGGGCGGCAACTGCAAGTGCGATCTTCTCAGTTTTATGGAGCGCGACTCGTTTAGGTACCAACTCCCCAAGCACCAAAGAGAAGTAGGCGATAACTATCGTTAAAAATATGAGCGATACGACTCCAGCCAGGTTCTCACTAAGGCCCCAATCAATTAGGAGTGGGATCAAATAGTCGCCGAGCTGATCAGCGCCGAAGGCAGCCGATAGAAAACCGGAGAGCGTCACGCCGACCTGAACGGCGGCTAGGAAGTTCTTGGGATGACTTGCGAGGTAGGCGACTCGACGCCCACGACGGCCTTGTTCGCTCAAGACCTTTAGCTGGCCCTCCCGAAGGGAAATGAGCGCGATCTCCGCTGCTACGAAGATTGAGCCTAGGAGGATGAAAATCAGTACGACGAATAGGTCGCCGGCGAGGCCAGCAACCGAGAAGGCACCATCGGGGTCCATAGGGCGGCTAAGGGTAGCCGAGCAGCAAGAAACCTGGCGAAGACCCCTTCCCTCACGCTCACCTCTCGCATAATCTTCGCCCGTTCCCCGCAAAACCTTGCTTCATCCAACGGACCGTCGGGCACGTACCTGCCCGGAGAAGGAAGAGAAAAAATGGCATCAGTCGTCTTTAAAGATGCATCTCGCATCTATCCCGGAACTGCGGCACCTGCAGTCGATAAATTAAATCTAACAGTCAATGATGGCGAGTTCTTAGTGCTCGTCGGACCATCTGGTTGCGGAAAGTCAACATCACTTCGCATGCTTGCTGGGTTGGAAGAGATTGATAATGGTGCGATCTTCATCGGAGATCGCGATGTAACAAATGTGGCGCCAAAGGATCGAGATATCGCGATGGTATTCCAGTCATACGCGCTCTATCCTCATATGACAGTTGCGGAGAATATGGGATTCGCGCTAAAAATCGCGGGCGTTGCAAAAGAAGAACGCGAACGGCGAGTGTTGGAAGCTGCAAAACTTCTTGATCTTGAACCATACTTAGAGCGTAAGCCGAAGGCGCTTTCAGGCGGTCAGCGTCAGCGCGTAGCTATGGGCCGCGCGATTGTGCGTGAACCACAAGTCTTCTTGATGGATGAGCCACTCTCAAACCTTGATGCAAAACTTCGCGTTGCAACTCGTACCCAAATCGCCGCGCTGCAGCGCCGTTTGGGAATCACAACGGTTTATGTGACCCACGACCAAGTTGAGGCTATGACAATGGGTGACCGTGTTGCTGTGTTAAAAGATGGCTTGCTACAACAAGTTGATACGCCTAGAAATCTTTATGACACTCCAGCAAATGCTTTCGTCGCCGGCTTCATTGGCTCACCTGCTATGAATCTTCTGATTGCTCCGGTATCTGGTGGCAAGGCAAAGCTGGGTCATCTTGATGTTGATGTTCCTGCTTCTGCAGGAAGCTCGGTAATCGTAGGAGTTCGACCTGAAGGATTTGAGCCGGCGTCAAAGGGATTCGAAGTTCAAGTAGAAGTTGTCGAAGAACTTGGTGCAGATGCATTCGTCTATGGAAAGCCGCTTGATTCAGCGGTGAAGTTCAACAATGCAAGCGATGAAGGCGCTCAAGTCATCGTCCGCTGGGATCCAAAGAATCCACCAAAAGCTGGCCAATCAGTCACAGTTGCAGCTAAGAAAGATGCAGTCCACTTGTTTGATGCCCAGTCCGGAGTTCGAATCTAGGCATTGCAGAATGCAAAAAGCCCCCGATAATCGGGGGCTTTTTTGCTTTTACGGTTATCTTCTACTTCATCGCTTTTTTTAGATTCTCATCGATTGCTGCCAAGAACTCTTGGGTGTTTAGCCAGGGCGCATCCTTGCTGATCAATAGCGCAAGATCCTTAGTCATCTTGCCGCTCTCGACCGTCTCAATACATACGCGCTCAAGAGTCGAGGCAAAGTTTGCTAGTTCTGGGGTGTTATCCAACTTGGCGCGATGTTGTAGACCTTGAGTCCACGCGAAGATCGAGGCAATCGGATTTGTTGAAGTTGCCTTTCCGGCTTGATGGTCACGGTAGTGACGTGTAACAGTTCCGTGAGCAGCCTCAGCTTCGACAGTCTTGCCATCTGGTGTCATAAGAACTGAGGTCATCAAACCAAGTGAGCCATAACCTTGGGCGACGGTATCGCTCTGGACATCGCCATCGTAATTCTTACAAGCCCAGATATAACCACCCTCCCAGCGAAGTGAGGTAGCGACCATGTCATCGATTAAGCGATGGTCATACTCAAGTCCATGCTTTGCAAACTCATCTTTAAATTCACTTTCGAATATCTCAGCAAAGATATCTTTGAATCGTCCATCGTATGCCTTCAAGATCGTATTCTTAGTAGATAAGAAGACTGGATACTTTCGTACCAAACCGTAATTGAATGAAGCACGTGCAAAGTCACGGATAGATTCATCTAAGTTATACATAGTCATGGCAACACCAGAACCAGGGAAATCAAAGACATTGAACTCCATCGGCTTTGATCCATCAGTAGGCGTAAATGTGACGGTGAGTTTTCCTGGGCCAGGAACCTTGAAATCTGTGGCGCGGTATTGGTCACCAAATGCGTGGCGGCCAATGACTATCGGCTTGCTCCAGTGAGGAATCAACCTAGGGACATTCTTGATGATGATTGGTTCACGGAAAATTACACCGCCGAGAATGTTGCGAATAGTTCCATTCGGTGACTTCCACATCTGCTTGAGATTAAACTCCTTAACGCGGGCTTCATCAGGAGTGATGGTCGCGCATTTAACGCCTACACCGTGCTTCTTGATTGCATTTGCGCAATCGATAGTTACCTGGTCATTAGTGGCGTCTCGGTACTCGATTCCGAGGTCGTAGTACTCAAGGTTTATGTCTAGATAAGGAAGTATCAATTGCATCTTGATGAAGTCCCAGATTATGCGGGTCATCTCATCGCCATCAAGCTCGACTACTGTTCCTTGTACTTTGATCTTTGACATAACTTCCTCTCTAGAGATCCTTCACATCTGCTTGTTTGGAACGGACTGCTTCTGCGGCTTTTTTTAACTCTTCTAACTCTTGAGCTGAAAGCGCACCTTCCACAACCTTATTTACGCCGGCTCTTCCAATCTCAGCTTCAACACCTAGATAAACACCGCTAATTCCGTATTCACCAGTCACCCAAGCACATACCGGCATAACTTCGCGAGAGTCAGTTATGACTGCGCGCGCCATTCTTGCAGCAGCTGCAGAGGGAGCGTAATAAGCAGAACCGGTCTTGAGTAGTGCAACGATTTCTGCTCCGCCATTTCTCGTACGAGTCACTAACTCGTCAATCTCTGCTCCACTCAATAGTTCGCTTAGTTGCTTTCCATTAACAGTGCAACGACTCGGGACCGGGACCATCGTTTCGCCATGAGAGCCAAGAGTTAGCGTCTTAACAGATGCGACGGGTACATTTAACTTCTCAGCAACGAAGTGGGTGAACCGCGCAGTGTCAAGCATTCCTGCCTGACCCATTACTCGATTATGTGGAAACTTTGAGGCGATTTGAGCAAGAGCTGTCATCTCATCTAGCGGATTTGAAACGACAATCAAGACCGCATTCGGAGAATGTTTTGCAATGTTCTCAGCAACACCACGAACTATGCCCGCATTCACTCCAATCAAATCCATCCTACTCATGCCTGGTTTGCGCGGAAGTCCTGCGGTAATTACTACGACATCCGAATTTGCTGTCGCTTCATATCCGGCGCCCTCTGCGGTGGTGGACTTGCCAACTAACTTGGTCTCAAAACCTTCGATGGAGCGAGATTGATTTATATCAAGTGCAATGCCTTCAGGCTTACCTTCGACGATATCGGTCAATACAACAGTCTCAAAGATGTCGTACTCGGCTAAGCGCAGCGCTGTGGTTGAACCATAAAAACCTGCGCCAACAACAGTGACTTTCCCAGTTCTACTCATAGCGGGAGAACCTACCGGCTACCTCCGTGGGAGCGCCAATGCAACTGTAATCAGCGACACAATGAGAAGTATCGGCACGATTAGATCCATCTTTCGTTGATTTCGCACCATTGGAAATGAGTAGATGGCTAGCGCGGCTGCCAAGGTTATAGCGCCAATGCGAACTGAATTGATTGCCGCTATCGCAACCGATAAGAGAGCGATTAATAGGGCGATGCGTTTCAAGCCCGCAAGCCAATCTCAAGAACATTTTGAAGCAACATTGCGCGCGTAAGCGGGCCAACACCCCCGGGGACTGGTGAATAGGCTGCCACAAATTCATGAACTTCAGGACTCACATCACCAAGTAATTTCTCGCCCACTCTTGTTAGACCAACATCAATAACTGTTGTCTTAGGTGAGACCATCTCTTTCTTTAAGAAATGTGCTTTACCAATTGCTGCAATCACTATATGTGCACGTTTTGTAAGTTCAGAGAGATTCTTAGTACCTGTATGAGTAAGAGTCACAGTTGAGTTAACACTTCTTTGGGTTAGCAATAAACCAAGCGGGCGACCCACAGTTGTACCTCGTCCGATCACTACGACTTCTTTCCCCTCCCAGGAAATTGCATTTTTTGAGACCAATTCGATTATCGCCTTCGGAGTGCAGGGGAAAATTGATTTTTGATTTAATACCAACTTGCCTAGATTTAATGGGTGAAGGCCATCAGCATCTTTCTTTGGATCAATAGCTTCAAGAACTCTTTCTAAATTAACATTGCTAGGGAGCGGTAGTTGAACGATAAATCCGGTGCACTTCGGATCTCTATTCAAGGTATCGATTGAATTGAGAATTTCTGATTCACTAGCCGTGATTGGAAGATCAATTCTTATCGAGTTGATACCTACGTCGGCGCAATCTCTATGTTTTCCAGCAACATAAGCGCGCGAGCCAGGGTCCTCGCCTACAAGTATCGTCCCTAGTCCTAGTTGTAAACCTTTTTCTTTGACCTGCTTTGAGATTTCTACCTTGATCTCACTCGCCGCTTTGCGACCATCAAGGATTATTGCCATGCACGAATTCTAGTTATGCGAGAAGTGTCGCTTAGCCGCGAAGTAAAGCGTAATCTGAAGTTTTTTTGCTGCTGCTATTACTTCCTCATCTCGAATCGAGCCGTCCGGGGCAACTATGGCCTGGACACCAGCTTTTGCGAGAATCTCAAGGCCATCGGCAAAAGGGAAAAAGCCATCACTTGCCGCAACAGCTCCGTTAGAACGTATCGCCGCCCTTGTGACTGCGTTCTTTGCTGCAGCTACCCTACTTACTTCTCCCATTCCAATTCCGATAGTTGCAAGATCTCTTGCAATCACTATCGCGTTGCTTCTCGTCCGCGAGACACAACGCCAAGCGAACTCTAGGTCAGCTCGAATTTGCGGGATCACTTCTACTCCCGAAACTAATCTCCAAGATTCACTGCCTTCGATTACATCGATATCTTGAAAAAGAAATCCGCCGTTTATCTCACGGATGGATTGTGATTTCTCTAATCGGCTTTCAAGTTTTAGGGCTCGCAACTTCTTACGCTTGCCGAGTTCCGATAGAGCCTCGCTCGTGAAATTTGGGGCGACTAGCACTTCATAGAAGCCTGAGCTGATCTTCTTAGCTAACTCCAAGTCAACTTCAAAGTTTGTTGCAATGACCCCTCCAAAAGCTGAGGACTCATCTGAGGCTAGGGCTTTTTCAAATGACTTGAGCGAATCCGCATCACTGCCAACTCCGCATGGCATACCATGCTTAACAATCACGCTCGTATTGAGCGCATGATCTTTTGCGATTAATGTCGCACAATCAATGTCAAGATAATTATTGAACGAAGGCTGTGCGCCTAGAACCAACTTCGCTCCCGCTACTCCCTTCGATCCCACGATAGAACCATGCTGATGTGGATTCTCGCCGTAACGAAGTGGATTTGAAAGGTCCTGCAATATCGCCAAGTCATAACGAGCAGTAGCCTCAATAGCCGCAATTGCAAGTTCTCTGCGAGATTCCTCGGTCAGGCCTTCGCTGAGCGAATCTATGAAGGATGGATATTGAGAAGGATCGGTAAGTACAGCGACGTGCTTATGATTCTTTGCTGCTGCCCTAATAAGGGCTGGACCTCCGATATCGAATTTCACTTGTCCGTAAAGGTTTACCACTACGATCTCAATCGGCCGAACTCCTAGGCGCTCCGACTCTAATCGGTGGTTAACGTCGTTTCGATCGAAGAGGATTGAGCCATGAATCATTGGATGAAGGGTTTTTACGCGACCATCAAAGATTTCATCAGCTCCCGTGAATACACTGATTTGCTCGGACTTAATCCCGCATTCGGTTAGAAACTTGAATGTTCCATCAGACGCCAGAATCTTAAATCCGAATTTGATTAGAGCTTTTGCAAGATCCTCAATGCCACTCTTATCTGAGACCGAGATTAGCGCCCACTTTTCATTGAGCATTACGAGACCTGATTTTTGCTATTGCCCTTGGGGTTGCAATATAAAGAAAACCACCAATAAATATCTCTAAGGTGACCACTATTGGTAGCGCCCACCATATCGGCCCGACTGAGGCAAGGTTGGAAGATAAGAGTTCGCCGCTACTAATTCGTGCGATAAACATCATAAGCAAAAAGATAAACAGCGCGAAGGAGAGATAGAAACGTTTTACTTCTATCTCATCTCGATAGGTCCGACCACCGTAGTTAGCCGCAAATGCTCCGAGTGCACATATCGAAAGCACAATTAGGGCTATGAAGAGATGATTTCTGGTTGGAAGCGCACCAAGAATCGGAATTGCTGGGATTTCATCAATGCGATGAACAAAGGGTGAAAGCAGAGAACCGGCTCCTATACTCAGACCACTTCCTGCAACATAGCTAAGCGCCGAGACTGCAATATTTGGAATATAAAGGATCTGGCCTAGTAAAAGGACAACCCCACCAAAGATTCCTGGTTCAACAACTCTTGTAAGGTTAACAACAACGTTAAAGTGATAAAGAAGTGAGAGTGCAACCACTAGAGAGCCAATTCCTATCATGGCAACAGTCATTATCCAAGCGAGGCGAAGTGCGCGCTGCCAAGGGAATTGAAGTTTGTGATTCGGGAGCATTCCACTAACTATGAAGATTGAGGTAGCTGAAACAAGAAAAAGTGCTGGGAGAGCAATATAGAAGGGCGCCTTAACTGTGCCACCCAAGGTGGGAAGAGATAGGAGGTAGGAAATGAGTGAATAACTAATAGCGAGTGCAATTATGTAGCTTCGCTTCTCGCGACCTTTGGGAACGCCCAAAGTCTCAATCATTCTCAAATAGCCGCTGCGCAGAGCAAAGAATGGAATAAGTAGCGCACCTATTGGCAGGAAAGTTAGTGAACCAGAGGTAGTGCTATCCGAAAGAGATAGTTGAAGCGGAACTTGATGCGCGGCAAGAAAGAACCAGAGGGCTGCTCTTAGTGGGTCTGCTGTATTTCCTGAGGAACTTCCAGCGGTGGCCCACGCAACGAGAGTAATAAATGAAATTGGAAGGAGAATTAGCGTGATGCTTCGAATCCCTTGTTGAAAACCAACTCGGAGAATTCGATTCATTCGATCTCTAATCGAATTACTTGGCGCTTATTAATTCGCGCAGAAGTCTTGCGGTTTCACTTGGGGTCTTACCAACTTTTACACCAGCGGCTTCGAGCGCCTCTTTCTTAGCTTGTGCTGTCCCTGATGAGCCCGAAACTATCGCGCCAGCGTGACCCATTGTCTTGCCTTCTGGGGCCGTGAAGCCTGCTACATAACCAACAACAGGCTTTGTCACATACTCCTTGATAAAGGCTGCAGCACGTTCTTCGGCATCGCCACCAATTTCACCAATCATCACTATTGCCTCAGTTTTGGGATCATCCTGGAAGGCACGTAAACAATCGATATGGGTTGTACCGATTATTGGGTCGCCGCCAATTCCGACTGCGGTGGTGAATCCGATATCCCTTAATTCATACATCATCTGATATGTGAGAGTTCCTGACTTTGAGACCAATCCAATCTTTCCTGCGCCCGTGATGTCTGCCGGAGTTATGCCTATGTTGCTCTTTCCCGGAGAAATTAATCCTGGGCAATTTGGGCCAATGATTCGAGTGGTGCCTTTGGATTGGGAGTAAGCAAAGAATGCCGCAGTGTCATGGACTGGGATACCTTCCGTAATAACAACGACCAGCGGGAGCTGGGCATCAATCGCGTCAATCACAGCAGCTTTGGCAAATTTCGGTGGTACGAATACGACCGAGGCATTTGCTCCAGTTGCATCAACCGCTTCGCGGACTGTGTTGAAGACAGGCAGTTGCTTTCCTTCAATCTCGACTACTTGTCCGCCCTTACCAGGCGTTACTCCCGCAACAATCTTCGTTCCACTAGCAATCATTCGCTTCGTATGTTTCGTTCCTTCTGAGCCCGTCATTCCTTGGACTATTACTTTGGTGCTATCGTCAATAAAAATTGTCATCGCTGTGCCGCCAATTCAGCAGCTCGCGCTGCAGCTCCATCCATTGTGTCGAGTTGTTCGACGAGCGGATGCTTCGCTTCATTGAGGATTCTTCTTCCTTCAATAACATTATTTCCATCAAGACGAACTACGAGTGGCTTGGTTGCTTTATCACCGAGCATTCCAAGTGCTTGGATGATTCCATTTGCGACAGCGTCGCATGCTGTGATTCCACCAAAGACATTTACGAATACTGAACGGACGGCTGGGTCGCCCAGAATTATAGAAAGACCATCGGCCATAACTTGAGCTGAGGCGCCACCGCCAATATCGAGGAAGTTTGCTGGTTTTACGCCGTACTTCTCTCCCGCATAAGCAACTACATCAAGTGTGCTCATGACCAATCCAGCGCCATTTCCAATCACTCCGACTTCGCCATCAAGCTTTACGTAATTTAGATCCTTTTCTTTTGCGAGCGCTTCGAGTGGATTTGTGGCTGCGTGATCAATCAATGCTTCATAATCCGGGTGACGATATGCCGCGTTATCATCTAATGTGACTTTTCCGTCAAGTGCAATTATCTTTCCATCGGAAGTCTTAACGAGTGGATTTACTTCTACAAGAGTTGCATCAGATTCTTGGAATGTCTTCCATAACAAAACTAATACATCCGCGACTTTTTCTATTACAACTTCAGGGAATGCTCCCTTCCGAATTATTTCAATCGCGCTTGCTTTATCTAAACCATTATTTGCGTCGATATGAACTCGAGCAAGTTTTTCTGGGGTCTTATGTGCAACTTCTTCGATATCCATTCCACCAGCAACTGAGGCCATTACAAGAAAGGAACGTGCGGCGCGGTCTAGCAATATCGCTAAGTAATACTCACTCTCAATTGGGGCGGCTTGGGCGATCATCACCTTTCGGACAATGTGACCTTTGATGTCCATTCCCAAAATTGCCTTAGCTTTTTCGAAAGCATCTTCTGGATTTTCGGCAAGCTTTACACCACCGGCTTTTCCACGGCCACCAATCTTTACTTGCGCCTTTACAACAACTCTCCCGCCAAGTCGTTGCGCTGCAGATCGCGCTTCTTCTGGGGTTGTGGCAACTGCTCCACCAAGGACTGGGACGCCTTTTGCTTCAAATAGATCTCGGGCCTGATATTCAAATAGGTCCATAGGTCATAACTTATCTACTGGGGCATAGCGGAGCAACAATCGCTTCTCGCCATAGCTTCCAAAATTAATGGTTGCTTCGGCCTTTTCTCCCTCACCTGAGACTGCAATCACAGTCCCTAAACCAAATGTGTCATGTGAGACGCGATCGCCAATTGAAAGTTGCAGGCTTGAACTCTGCTTGCCAGTTGCTCTTGGTGGCGGAGGTGATGAGAACCGCTTTCGCGTTATAGGTGGAGTCGTGAAGCCACTTTCTGACTTATTCCAATCGATGAGATTTTCCGGAATTTCATCTAGAAATCTTGAAGGTGGGTTGTAATTAGGTGCGCCCCAGGCAGATCGATATTCAGCTCTCGAGAGATAGAGTCGTTCGCGCGCTCTTGTTAGGCCGACATATGCCAATCTTCTCTCTTCCTCGAGTTCATTCTTTTCACCCAAAGTACGTGAATGTGGGAAAACTCCTTCTTCCATTCCAGTGAGAAATACTGTTGGGAATTCAAGACCTTTGGCAGTATGCAAAGTCATCAGCGTCACTACACCACCATGATCATCGCCCTCGGGAATCTCATCTGCATCAGCCACAAGTGACACTTCCTCTAAAAATGCGGCAAGTGTAGGAGTCTCTCCTTCACTTATCGCTCGCTCCTCGTATTCCTCTATTACAGCAACCATTTCCTCAAGATTCTCAACTCGCACCTCATCTTGGGGATCATGACTTGCGCGCAACTCCTCGAGTAGCCCTGATTGTTCGAGGATTGCTGCTGCGATTGTTGAGGGTGGGCGATTTGCTTCCACGAGAACCTGGAGCGCCACCAGCATCGAAACAAAAGCTTGGATAGAGGCATTTGCGCGGGGAGACAATTCGGTAGAAGAGCTCATTGAGAGCGCACTCCAGAACGATATGGAATCGCGCTTTGCCAAGCTATCTATCGCATCCAATGCTCTATCCCCTATGCCGCGCTTTGGGGTATTTATGATTCTTCGAAGCGATACTTCATCATTCGGGTTTGCTAGAACGCGTAAATAAGCAAGTAAATCCTTGATCTCCTTCCGCTCATAGAACCTAACACCACCAACTACTTTGTAGGGAATAGTCGCGCGCATAAAGACTTCTTCGAAGACGCGCGACTGGGCATTCGTTCGATAGAAAATTGCAGTATCTCCGAACTTTGAAGTTCCGTCATTGCTCAACTTGAATAACTCATCTCGGACATATTCCGCCTCATGATGTTCGTTCTCAGCAACAAAACCAGTCAACTTCCTTCCGCTACCCGCATCAGACCAGAGATTCTTCTCCTTCCGAGATTCATTCTTTGAAATGACAGCATTAGCAGCGCTTAAGATATTTTGGGTGGAACGATAATTTTGTTCTAGCAATATGGTTGTGGCGTCTGGGTAATCCTCTTCAAATTGGAGGATATTTCGAATAGTTGCGCCTCGAAATCCATAGATTGATTGGTCGGCGTCTCCGACTACACATAGTTCGGCGGCCGGGATTCCATCTCTATCTGTTCCAACTAGCTCTCTGATCAATATGTATTGAGCGTGGTTTGTGTCTTGGTATTCATCCACCAAGATGTGTTTGAAACGAGAGCGATATCGTGCTCGAGCATCTGGAAATTTCTGGAGGACTTCTACAGTTTTCATTATCAAGTCATCGAAATCCATCGCGTTAGAACTAGTTAGTCTCTGTTGGTAAATCGCGTAAACTTCTGCGACAACTTCTTCGAAGTGATTCGTGGTGGCGTTTCGATAATCAGCAGGACCCAGAAGTTCATTCTTTGCATTTGAGATTAGCGCAGCTACTGCTCTTGGGTTGTAGCGTTTTTGATCTAGGTTCAAATCTCGCATAACAAGGGTTACGAGTCGGACGCTATCTGCTTGATCGTAGATTGAGTATGAAGTTGAGAAGCCGAGTCTTGTGGCTTCTTGCCTAAGTATCCGGACACAGGCAGAGTGAAATGTTGAGACCCAAATCGCTTTTGCTCGCTTGCCGACGAGAGCTGCGACTCTTTCTTTCATCTCACCAGCAGCTTTATTTGTGAATGTGATGGCAAGAATTTCGAATGGTTCAACGCCACGCTCCGCGAGAAGATATGCGATTCTTCGAGTCAGTACGCGCGTTTTTCCCGAACCTGCGCCTGCAACGACTAAGAGAGGTCCACCTTGATGAGTGACTGCAGATTCTTGTTCAGGGTTTAACCCTTCAAGCAATCTGTTGGACATATAAACAAGTCTAGAATACGGCGGTGACTCCGCTATCCGATGATGAAATCAAGCGCATTCTTGTTGTCATGGCTCATCCTGATGATTGTGATTTTGGGGCTGGCGGCACTATCGCTAAATGGACTTCACAAGGAATCTCGGTCTCTTATTGCATAATCACTAACGGCGATCAAGGTGGCGAAGCATCTGATGTTCCCATAGAAGAGATGGCTAAAGTTCGACAAGAAGAGCAACGCGAAGCGGGCAAAGCCCTCGGTGTTACCGATATAACTTTCCTAAATCATCGAGATGGTTGGTTGGTTCCAACAATTGAATTGCGTAAGGAAATAGTGCGAGAGATTCGTAAATCAAAGCCAGATCGCATGGTTATCCAATCCCCGGAACGAAACTATGAACGAATCTTTGCTAGCCACCCGGATCATCTTGCTGCCGGAGAAGTTGCCATTCAAGCTGTCTATCCTGACGCACGAAATCCCTATGCCTTTACTGATTTGAAAGCGGCCGGATTTGAGCCTTGGCGAGTAAAGGAAGTTTGGATAACAAGTTCACCGACGCCAAATCACTTCATAGACATCACGGAAACTTTTCCTAAGAAAATAGCAGCATTGAAAGCGCATGTAAGTCAGACCGCTCATAATTTAGAATTAGAAGAAATGGTCAAAAGTTGGGGTGAGCGAAACGCAGAAGCTCAAGGGCTTCCTGCTGGAAGAGTTGCTGAGATTTTTAAGGTGATAAACACCGATTAGCGGAGGGTAATCCGTTCAATCACAAGATTTCTAATTGGTGAACCTTCAACACCGCTTCCCTTTACGCCACCTTCGGCAATATATTCAATGATTTCGATTCCCGAGATAATCTCGCCCCAGATTGTGTAGTTGGGTGAGCGCAAAGTTGTATCGTCATAGAAGAGAAGGAATTGGCTGCCATTTGAATCAGGGCGCCCAAGATTAGACATCGCGACAGTTCCCTTTGGGTAATTATTCGCAACCGGATCGGGCAAGTTCTCGTCTTTATAGCTAAACCCTGGATCACCTAGGCCAGTGCCGGTTGGATCACCGCATTGAATCGAATAGATGCCGCTTGTTGATAGCCGGTGGCATTGTGTGCGTGTGTAGTATCCAGAATTTATTATTGTTGTTAGAGCTGTAATTGTAAGTGGTGCATCACGAAAGAGAGTGCGAATCGCAATAACGCCACAATTGGTTGAAATTGTTATCAATTTTGGAGCACGCTTTAAAAGAGTCGTCGGTGGACTGACCTTCTTGTTAGCTTGGGAAATAACTTTTGATGTTCGGCACTTTACAACCTTTTCGTCCCTATCCTTATCATCCGCTTGTGCTGGGAATGCAGAAAGAAGAATAGAGATTAGGAAGGAGGATGTAAGAACGACTGCGACTTTTCTAGTGCGCATCTTCGTGACTTCCATTCTTAGCATTACTCCCACTCGATTGTCCCGGGCGGTTTTGAAGTAACATCCAAAACCACTCGGTTTACTTCCCTAACTTCATTTGTTATCCGAGTCGAAATGCGTGCTAACACTTCACTCGGTACTCGCGCCCAATCCGCCGTCATCGCATCCTCACTTGTTACGGGCCTTAGAACAATGGGGTGGCCGTAAGTTCGACCATCTCCTTGAACTCCTACGCTCCTAACATCTGCAAGAAGGACTACTGGACATTGCCAGATTTGCCGATCAAGTCCTGCAAATTGTAATTCTTGACGCGCGATAAAGTCGGCTGAGCGCAAAACTCTAAGTCTTTCTTGAGTAACTTCACCGACTATTCGAATCGCTAGGCCGGGACCTGGGAATGGTTGGCGCCAAACAATCTCAGCTGGGAGACCCAGTTGGATACCTACCTCACGTACTTCATCTTTGAATAAATGGCGAAGCGGTTCAATTAATTCAAAATTCAAATCTTCAGGGAGCCCTCCTACATTGTGGTGAGACTTAATATTCGCAGCTCCCGAGCCGCCACCGGATTCAACTACATCAGGATAAAGAGTTCCTTGGACTAGAAATTTAACTTCTGAATCAATTGATATTTCTCGTGCAGCTTCTTCAAAGACTCGGATGAATTCGCGTCCGATGATTTTTCGCTTTTCTTCTGGATCCACCACGCCTTTAAGAGCTTCTAAAAAGCGCTGCTTGGCGTCTTTAACGATCAACTTAACGCCAGTCGCAGCAACAAAGTCTTTCTCAACTTGCTCAGCTTCACCCTCTCTCAGCAATCCATGGTCGACAAAGACACAGGTTAGTTTCGCTCCGATAGCGCGTTGCACTAGTGCCGCCGCGACGGCAGAGTCAACACCTCCAGAGAGCCCACAAATAACGCGATCATTTCCCACCTGAGACTTAATATTTGTAAGTTCATTTTCAATTATGTTCTCAGGGTTCCAAGTGGGTTTACATTTGACGATATCTATCAGCCATCTACGAAGTATCTCTTGTCCAAAATCTGAGTGAAGAACTTCTGGATGAAATTGCACACCAGCAAATAGCCCAGTGTCATTTTCAAATGCAGCTACTGGAGTGTGTTCGGTACGACCGATAGTTGCGAATCCAAGTGGAGCATTTGTGACGCTATCGCCATGGCTCATCCAGACATTGAAATTAGATTCGAGGCCAGTAAAGAGCTGTGATGTTATATCTGCACTAAAGTGAGTGCGACCAAATTCCGATACATCATTCTTGGCAACCGCGCCACCAAGACTTTCTGCCATGACTTGGAAGCCGTAACAGATTCCAAATATAGGAATACCTAATTCAAATATCTTCGCATCTAGTTTTGGAGCGTCTGCGACATAAACAGAGGCTGGACCGCCAGAGAGGACGATTGCCCTCGGATTACGCGCTTGAAGTTCATCCGCAGATAGCGTTGAGGGAACAATTTCGCTGTAGACGCCGACTTGCCTTATCCGTCTTGCGATTAGTTGTGCGTATTGAGCACCAAAATCGATGACGAGTACGTGGTTGCTCAGCTGCACCATCAACCTTTATTCAGAACGATCTCTACCCGCTGAAATTCCTTTAGTTCTGAGTATCCACAAGTGGCCATCGCACGACGAAGCGCACCAAAGAGATTCATAGTCCCATCGGCTGAATGTGAAGGTCCGATCAAAATCTCTTCAAGGCAACCAGCAGTTCCGACATGCACTCGAGTTCCACGTGGCAGTTCTCCGTGGTGCGCTTCGCTACCCCAATGCCAACCTCTACCGGGCGCTTCTTCTGCCCGTGCAAGGGGCGATCCCAGCATCACCGCGTCAGCGCCACATGCAATTGCCTTTGCAATATCGCCACTTTTTCCAATCGAACCATCTGCGATTACATGCACATAACGTCCGCCGGATTCATCCAAGTATTGGCGACGGGCGGCTGCGACATCTGCAACAGCAGTCGCCATCGGTACCGAAATTCCAAGAACTTGGCGAGTCGTATGTGCAGCGCCACCACCAAATCCAACAAGCACTCCAGCAGCACCTGCGCGCATTAGATGAAGGGCGCTAGAGGTCGTCGCACAGCCACCAACCACAACTGGCACGTCAAGCTCATAAATAAATTTCTTTAAATTGAGTGGCTCAGTTTTTGTCGATACATGTTCCGCGCTAACTGTGGTTCCGCGAATCACGAATAGGTCAACGCCGGCATCGACTACAGCCTTATGAAATTCAGCGGTGCGTTGTGGCGAAAGTGCGCCAGCAACTGTGACTCCAGCTGCACGAATTTCAGCGATTCGCTCTTTGATTAGTTCGGGGCGGATTGGAGCTTTGTAGAGCTCCTGCATCCTTGCCGTTGCTTGTTCGGCTGGAATAGATGAAATCTCACCTAGCTGAATCTTGGGATTGTCATAGCGTGTCCAAAGTCCTTCGAGATTCAAGATTCCAAGTCCACCAAGTTTTCCAATCGCAATTGCGGTCTCAGGCGAGACGACTGAGTCCATCGGGGCGGCAAGAAGTGGTAAATCAAAGCGATAGGCATCGATCTGCCAATTCAGGGATACATCTTGGGGTTCGCGGGTGCGACGTGAAGGCACAATCGATACATCGTCGAAGGAATATGCGACTCGGGCGCGCTTACTTTCAGAGATCTCAATATCGGCCATTAGCTATTCCTAAAGTAGTTGGGGGCGTCGGCTACATCGAAAACATCATGTGGGTGGCTCTCTTGTAACCCGGCACTAGTTATTTGAATCAAGCGACCGCGTTTTTGAAGCGCCGCAATATCTTCAGCACCGGCATAGCCCATCCCGGACCTAAGTCCACCGACAAGTTGATGTACAACTGTTGAAGCCGGACCACGATAAGCAACTTTGCCTTCGATTCCTTCAGGGACCAACTTATCTTCCGATAACACATCATCTTGCATGTAACGATCTTTTGAGAATGACTTCACTTCACCACGAGATTGCATCGCTCCGAGTGAGCCCATACCACGATAACGCTTGTACTTTCGACCATCTAATTCAAGCAATTCACCGGGCGACTCATCGCATCCAGCCAAGAGTGAACCCAGCATTACGGTGTCTGCACCGGAGACGATTGCTTTTGCGATATCACCTGAATGTTGCAAACCGCCATCAGCAATAAGTGGGACATCAGCTTTCTTGCATGCTTTTGCAACTTCCATAATTGCGGTGACTTGTGGAACTCCAACTCCTGCGATAACTCGAGTCGTGCATATAGATCCAGGACCAACTCCAACCTTTACTGCATCAGCACCGGCATTTATTAAAGCTTGCGCGCCGGCACGCGTGGCAACATTTCCACCAATTACTTCTTGATTTGGGTGAGCATCTTTGATGCGAGAGATTGCTTCTAATACGGCTCGGTGGTGACCATGTGCAGTATCAACGACAACAACATCTACTCCAACCTCGATTAGCGCTTGGGCCCGAGCAAAACCATCATCGCCGACTCCAACTGCTGCGCCCACGATTAGACCAGCGCCCTTAACCAACTTGGCATGCGTGACTTGTTCATCGATGGGAAGATTTCTATGGATTATTCCGATTCCACCTAACTTTGCCATTGCTATCGCCATCGAAGATTCAGTGACTGTATCCATAGCCGCAGAAATAAGCGGAATTGCGAGCTTTATGCCTCTAGTTAAATAGGTAGCGGTATGAACTTCGGATGGGACTACATCTGAGGCATCTGGAAGAAGTAAGACATCATCGTAGGTGAGCCCCAGCATCGCTACTTTCTCATTGACGCTATCGGCCATGCCAAAACCCTAATGGTTGGAGTCTTTAGGCTCCAACTGCTCGCAGGATCTCCTCACAGGCTTCGACCAAATCCTCGACATGAACAGCAGGTTTTGGAATCAATTCCCCCCAACCAGGTCCACCGATAACAATTCGCGGTGCAGGTCTAACGTTGGGCAACTGATCAAGAAGGGCTAAGTCACCATTCTTGTTTAATTGTGCCCAGAGAAATATAGCTGGTGGTGCAGATCGCTTTACGACTGCGCTGATCGCTTCTACTGGAGTACGCGCACCGAGGAATTGAGTTTGGATTTTTCGCTCCGAGAGTGCAGCAGCTAGCGCATAGAGAGGAAGGGAATGCATCTCCTCGCCAATACACGCAAGTAGAACTGGGCGCGGATTGATTGGGTCGATAATATTTGAATTCCATTCTTGCATGAGTCGCTTGATAATCTCGCTGACCATATGTTCGGTTTCGATTCCTGCTCCAGAATCAGCCCACTCTTGGCCAATCAAGACCAAAACTGGAACGATGACTTCGCTCCAAGTGTTTGTAACCCCACGCATCTGCATCTCAGAACGAAGAATCTCTTCGACGAAACTCTTGTCGTAGGCTCGAGCTGCGCGCATTACTGCCTTCACAAGCTCTTCTCGAATCGTTACCTCTTTACTCAAGGTATCTGAGATCAGTTGAGCCGAACTTGTGCCATCAAAGTCGAGTGCTCTTCTTGCCGCTTCCGCAGGTGATACTCCTGAAATAACTAACTTCCTCATCAAAGTTAGGCGCGAAAGGTCGAGTGCGGAATAGCGGCGATGTTCGCCGGAGCTGTGATCGCTCGGTCCTAAGCCATAGCGGCGGTCCCAAGTCCGTAATGTGGCCGGAGCCACCCCGAGCCTTCGGGCGACTGCTGCAACGGTTAGGGATTCACCTTGGCCCTCAATTTGAGCCTGGTTCCCAGTCACTCTTGAGGAAGCTGAGGGCTGGGTCATGGGGTAATGGTGGGGGTAGGGCGCCACGCCCGCATCTTGAAACGGGGGTACTTGAACAACTTATGGCGCGATTGTATATTCGCGCCATGTCCGAAACGACTCGCTTACCTAAGCCTGTAGAAGCAAATTGGGAGTGGCAGTATGAGGGTGCTTGCCGATCCCTTCCAACTGAGATGTTCTTTCATCCAGATGGCGAGCGCGGCCCCCGCCGTAAAGCTCGGGAAGTTGCTGCAAAGGCTGTTTGCGCAAGTTGCCCCGTAATCGCACAGTGCCGAGCGCATGCTTTAGCAGCGCAAGAGCCATATGGGATTTGGGGCGGCCTTACCGAGGAAGAGCGCTTCGAGATCATCAGTAAAGCACAGCGTCAGTCACGCATCTTTACTGCGTAATTCTCCTCCTTTCCAAAAAAGATAAACGCCTTCGAGCTCATCACTCGGGGGCGTTACTCTTTTAGTAGAAGAAATAACTTACTGGAGTTTTGGTTTTTGATTTGCTCGCAAACTGATTACAGTCGTTGCAGCTAGCGCAGAAACAATCACACCTAGAGAAACCGTGATTGAGATTTCTGGGATCTTAACCCCCGCAATATCGTGAATTCCAATTCCGTGCAGGGCTTCAATAATCAATTTAACGCCAATAAAACCTAGGACAATTGAAAGGCCCTTAGAAAGATAGATCAATTTTTTGAGGAGAATTCCAATTAAGAAGTAGAGTTGTCGAAGTCCCATTAAGGCAAAGGCATTAGCCATAAATACGATGTATGGGTCTCGAGTTAATCCGAATATCGCAGGGATTGAATCAAGTGCAAAGAGAATATCGGTTGTGCCAACTGCGACAAGTGCAATTGTCACATTTGAATATCCGCGTTTGCGAAGCGCGCTAACGATTCGAGTCTCTTCCCATTCATCATCTTCGGGATCACCGGAGATGAGCTTGTAGGCGGTCCATAGAAGGATTGCGCCAAAGAAGAAAAAGATCGCTACAAAGCGCTGGACCACGGCCGCACCAAGGACGATGAAGAATCCCCTAATAACCAGCGCCATCACAATTCCCAAGAGCAGAACAAGTTGCTCTTTCTCTTTTGGAACCTTTAAGCGCGTAAGGATGATTAGAAATACAAAGAGATTATCGATTGACAAGGAATATTCGGTGATCCAGCCAGCAAAGAACTCACTACTTGCACTTGTGCTGTCCCAGCTGCGAAGCGAGAAGCCAAAAATGATTGCAGCCGTGACGTAAATCAGGGTCCAACTAGCGGCTTCCCGCAAGGAAGTTACTTGATTTCGGCGAATCCAAGCCCAGGCCAAATCAGCCAAGAGAATTACGCCAACGATTGCCAAGGTCGCAACCCAGGCGCTGGTTGAAACATTGAGAGTTTCAGACATTGTGCGAGTGTAATCAGAAAGGGCCCCGATTAAATCGGAGCCCTCTTTGATTACGAGTCTATTTAAGCCTCACTAGTGAGAATGCCCACCCGGTCCGTGGCTATGGCCATGGCCGCCTGGAGCATCCTTTGGTTCTTCTGGTTTTTCGAAGACGAGCGCTTCGGTCGTTAAGAACATTGCTGCGATCGAGGCTGCGTTTGCAAGAGCAGAACGAGTTACTTTGACAGGATCGATTACGCCGACCTTTACAAGATCACCATATTCATCGGTCGCGGCATTGAAGCCTTCGTTTGCCTTCAAATTACGAACCTTCGAGACAACAACATAACCTTCTTGTCCAGCATTCTCGGCAATCCAACGAAGTGGTTCTTGGCAGGCCTTTGCTACAAGTCGAACTCCGACAGCAGCGTCGCCTTCATAGCCAAGATCATCATCAAGGATGGTTGCAGCATGAACTAGAGCTGCGCCACCACCTGCGACGATTCCCTCTTCGACCGCGGCACGAGTTGCAGAGATTGCATCTTCTAGTCGATGCTTCTTCTCTTTCAACTCAACTTCGGTGTGGGCACCAACTTTGATGACGCATACTCCACCAGAGAGTTTTGCAAGACGCTCTTGGAGCTTCTCGCGATCCCAATCAGAATCTACTGTCTCAATCTCGCGGCGAAGTTCTTGGATGCGACCATCAACATCCTTCTTCTTGCCTGAGCCATCGACGATTGTGGTGTGATCCTTAGTAACAACGATGCGACGAGCCTTACCCAACATATCTAGGCCAATTTGGTCTAACTTCAAGCCAACCTCAGTTGAGATAACTTGGGCGCCAGTAAGGATTGCCATATCTTGAAGCATCGCCTTGCGACGATCGCCAAAGCCTGGAGCCTTAACTGCGACAGAGGTGAACACGCCACGGATTCGATTTACAACTAGAGTCGAGAGAGCCTCGCCTTCGACATCCTCAGCGATAATCAAGAGTGGCTTGCTGGTTTTTGCGACCTGCTCAAGCACTGGAAGGAGATCAGCGAGAGCTGAGATCTTTCCAGAAGTAATCAAAATGTAGGCATCCTCAAGAATTGCTTCCATGCGGTCTTGATCGGTCACGAAATAAGGCGAGATATAGCCCTTATCGAACTGCATACCCTCGGTAAATTCGAGTTCTAGCCCAGTAGTAGATGACTCCTCAACAGTGATTACGCCATCCTTGCCGACCTTATCCATCGCTTCAGCAATTAGTTCGCCGATGCCACGATCCTGGGCAGAGATAGTCGCAACATCTGCTATCTGTTCCTTACCTGAGACTTTGGTCGAATTAGAACGAAGCTTCTCAACCACTGAAGTTACTGCAGCTTCAATTCCCGCTTTGATTCCCATCGGCTGTGCGCCGGCGGCAAGGTTACGAAGACCTTCCTTAACCATTGCTTGTGCCAACACGGTTGCAGTTGTCGTTCCATCACCAGCGACATCATTGGTTTTTTCCGCGACTTGCTTTACAAGTTGGGCGCCCATGTTCTCAGCTGGATCCGAGAGTTCAATTTCTTTTGCGATGGTGACACCGTCATTTGTGATGACAGGTGCGCCAAATGATTTTCCGATTACGACATTGCGACCCTTTGGTCCGAGCGTCACCTTTACAGTGTCGGCGAGAATATTTACGCCTCGCTCCATGCCGCGACGAGCGTTCTCGTCGAAATGAAGTGCTTTAGCCATAGTTGGATGTGTCTCGCTTACTTCGCGATTACGGCCAAGATGTCGCGAGCCGAGAGGACTAGGTATTCCTCGCCGCCATGCTTAATCTCTGTTCCGCCGTATTTGCTGTAGAGGACGACATCGCCAACTTTGATATCCATCGGAACGCGAACGCCATCATCGAAGCGACCTGGGCCGACTGCGACAACTGTTCCTTCCTGTGGCTTTTCTTTAGCGGTATCTGGGATGACAAGACCAGATGCGGTCTTCTCCTCAGCTTCGCTAATCTTTATGACGATTCGATCTTCTAGTGGCTTAATGGCAATGGCCATTGTTGTAGCTCCTTCGTATCTAGTCTCTGTTTCTTCCTTAGTATCGGGTGAATTATCACTCTCACCCGGCGAGTGCTAACGCCAAGCCTATGGGGAGTTATTCCTGCCCTCAAATCAGCG
>CAZZIN010000003.1:67621-70965 GCA_964654425.1 uncultured Clavibacter sp.
GCCCTCAAATCAGCGGTTCGCGACGGCGCGACCCCGCCAAATCAGGGCCAAAGCGGTTGGGTGGGTGGGGTATCAGATGCGGCAGCGATTCCGAGGCCGGAGGGTCTTAAGCCTTTGGAGAAGGCGAGTGAGCCGAGGGCTGCGACCATCGCACCGTTATCGGTACAGAGAGCCGGAGGTGGCGTTCGCAATTCGATACCAGCCGCCTTACATCGGATACCGGCAAGCTCACGAAGGCGAGAGTTTGCTGCGACCCCTCCAGCGATGATTAGAGAGTCAATCCCGATATCGACACAGGCTTTGATCGACTTCATGAGTAAGACATCCACTACTGCTTCTTGGAACGAAGCGGCCACATCTGCTCGTTTGTAATTAGCTGTGGAATTCAAATAGCGCGACACGGAAGTCTTTAGTCCTGAGAACGAGAAATCAAATGGGTGGTCCGCCAAATCTTTAGGTAGCGATAGTCCGCGTGGAAATTGAATCGAGGAAGGATTGCCACTCTTTGCCTCGCGATCAATAAGTGGACCACCTGGAAAACCTAACCCTAAAAGGCGAGCAATCTTGTCAAATGCTTCACCGGCTGCATCATCAAGTGTCTGCCCGAGACTCTCTATTCCAGATGTTAGATCGCTGACTTTAAGGATGGATGAATGCCCACCACTTACAAGTAGCGCAATGCTCGGACGAAACCCGGCATCGTGTGTCAGAAGATCTACAGCAACATGTGAAGCAAGATGATTAACACCGTAGAGCGGTTTATCTAAAGCGAGTGCAAGTGCATTTGCCGCTGAAACGCCTACTAATAGCGCTCCGACGAGACCAGGACCAGCGGTAACGGATATTGCATCTAAATCCTTTAGTTTTGTATTGCTTTCTGCGAGGGCCCGTTGGATTGTTGGCTGCATCGCCTCCAAGTGAGCGCGAGATGCAACCTCAGGAACTACTCCCCCAAAGCGAGCATGCTCATCAACGCTAGATGCAATCACATTTGCAAGAAGCTTTCGACCGCGGACAATTCCAACTGCCGTCTCATCGCATGAGGTCTCAATCCCGAGAACTAGCGGTTCAGACATCCTTTACCTCTTTGCGCATAATCAATGCATGGATACCCGTCGCGTAATAGTTATCCCGTCTTGAGATGACTTTGTAGCCACGCTTTTCATAGAGTGGCTGCGCCTGACTATTGCCCTCGCGAATCTCAAGCATCAGCGCCACTACGCCTTTATCAATCGCCCACCTCTCCAATTCATCTAATAGATGCGAGGCGATTCCTTTTTTTCGATGCGATGGGATGACAGCGATGTTATGGATATCTGCAACATCGCCAGCAAGGGCGATTCCGGCATAGCCAATGATCTTTCCGGCCTCGTGTGCGACCAAGTACTTTCGAGACTTTGGGACTCCCGATAGCTCCTCACGAAATTGGGCCGCGCTCCATGGAGATTCTGGAAAAACTTCTTTCTCAATTCCAACTAACGCTGGGACATCGAAGGTGGACATCTCGCGATAACTAATCATCGACGCTCACTTGTTGGAACTGCATCCGGGCGCCTTAGATATAGCGGCTCCGAGATGGGCGCGTTCTTGGATTTTGCAAGTAGTAAGTGAGGAGAAGGATAGATAAGTTCTGTAAAGCCAAATCCGAATTTTGCTTCGCTTCGATTTTGCAATTCTTCTGCCCTTGAGACGAATGGTCCTTCAACCCTTATTCCAGCTTTGTAGTGAGCCCAATAAATCTCTTTTCTTTTCGCATCAGATGCAACGATGTAATCATCAGAATCAATATCAATTCCATCAAGAGAACAAACTCCAACCCAAGGAATTCCGCGCGCTAGCGCAAAGCTCATTCCAAATACGATTCCTACTCTCAAGCCCGTGAATGGTCCGGGCCCCATCCCAATAACTACTTCGTCTATCGAACTATCTAATCTGAGAGCAGATTGGACTAATTTAGGTAGGGCTTCGGCATGCTCGGTTGCACCATCGTGATGGCTTTCAAAGATCATTTCGTTGCCTTTAAATAGTGCGCAACTAGTCCTAGTAGTAGAAGTATCGATAACTATGCGATTCATAGTTGAAACCCCGACCATCTTTCACCATGAGATTTTAGTTTTATGATCCGATCATTCTCGCTCTCTCCAAAATCAATTACAATCTCGAGGTAATCCTCACCAAATCTCGCTCCAACTTCGCCGCCCCACTCGATAACTGTTATCGCGCTCTCCCTTGCAGTATCCAAATCAAGATCATCAAATTCGAATATTGAATTTGGACTTGTAAGAAGCCGATATGCATCGACATGAATTAAAGGAATTTGGCCTTTATGCACTCTTGAGATTACGAAAGTTGGTGAAGTTATCCCGCTAATTCCGAAATGACTTCCAATTCCTTGGGTCAAAGCTGTTTTGCCAGCGCCAAGGGGCCCGCTTAAAACGAGAATATCCCCGGCTCGGAGATGTTCCGCGAGTCTTTTGCCGAGTTCGCGCATCTCCTCAACAGAGCGCACTTTAAGCATTAAGTAAGGCTATCCAAGAAATGAAGCGGGGCCCGGTTTCCCGAGCCCCGCCCTTGATCAGTTACGACTTATTCCGTTATTGGTTCTGGTAGTACTTAAGTAACGGAGCGCTGAAGTCACGCGCATAGGTGATTCCGCCAGCCTTACGGATGGTGGTGAGCACCTTCTGTCCTGAAACAAGTTGACCTGTGGCAGCAGATGCAGCCAATAGATCAGCTATTGCAAGATGTTGTTTCACTGTGATGTTGCAGTGACCTGTTCCATTAACACCACGCTGCGAAATCGGCGAACCGGTTGCGCTGAACTTGGTATATGAATCAGGTGTTACCTGCCATAGAGCAAGGTGGTTGGAGCGGAAGGTCTTGGCCAACTTAGAGTTCTTGTTGGTGGACTTCGCGAGATAGCTCTCTACCGCCTTCTCTGCGAGCCATTGTGCATGGCCGGCAGGAGTTGCGTTATCTGCAGTTGCACCCAATGTGATGGTTGGGACATTGAAGACACCTTTGTGTGCAGTCAAGGTCTTCACCTTTGCCATTGCTGCAGCGTTGCCCTTTGCGCGAGGCGCAGCAGCGACATAAGCAAGCAATGTTTGGGCTGCATCAAGTCCGCTTAGCGCTGAGTTGTATTCGAAGATTCCGTCACCAAGTTGAGTTGTGTAGTTGGTTGCGGTGTTATCGTAAACAGCACCACCTGCTTGTTGTTCAACATCATATGCAAACATGATGCCTAGAACAGCTGCAGTAGTGATGTTCTCAAGTGCGCCAAGAGCTGGTGAGATACCAGCTGCGAATTGAGTTGCAATCAAAGTTCCCTGTGGGCCAGGTCC
>CAZZIN010000004.1:0-59995 GCA_964654425.1 uncultured Clavibacter sp.
GAGGTTCTGGATGGGTGGAATCCACGCGTTGGATTTAGCTGAAATCCGTCATGACTTAGCTGCTCTTGATGAACCCGGTTTTTGGGCAATAACAGGGACATTTGAAGGGAAATGGACGCTAGCTAGATTCGAAACGCAAAAACGCGAAGAGTTTACATCCGAGAAGAGAACTTTGAAATTGGGGGAGTGGCGCAGCTCCTCAACGAAAGAAGTTTACGTTTATTACGTTGAACAAATCAGAAAACATATTGCACGGGGCGACGTCTACCAAGTCAATGCCTGTCGAATTCTTAGCGCCGAAATATTGGAAGGCAATGAAATCTCGATCTTGCTGGAACGGATCTTGATTCACAATCCAGCTCCATACGCAGGATATTTATCGCTTCCGAATCTTGAGATAGTTTCAGCTTCGCCAGAGCGCTTTATTCAAAAAGAAGGCGACTTCATTACTTCAAGCCCTATAAAGGGAACATCTGTAACTTCGAAATTCTTGGAGAAAGATAGAGCCGAAAATCTTATGATTGTTGATCTGATCAGGAACGATTTGGGAATGGTTTGTGAAACTGGATCGGTAGATACTCCCAGATTGTTGGCAACCGAGGAGCACCCTGGGTTGTTTCACTTGGTCTCTGATGTAAGGGGCAAACTTCGTGGCGGAATGAAACTTTCAATTGCAATGGAAACGTTAATGCCGCCCGGCTCGGTGAGTGGTGCACCGAAGTCAAGTGCGTTATCGATAATAAGGGCGAGTGAAGGAGAGCGAGGCCCTTATTGCGGAGTGTTCGGCTGGTCGAATGGTGCGGAGTTGCAGCTCGCCGTTGCAATAAGGACATTCTGGCGCGAGGGAAATCAAGTTAAATTTGGAACGGGTGCTGGAATTACTTGGGATAGTGATGCTGAATCAGAGTGGGAGGAAACAGAGCTAAAAGCCAGGCGGCTTATATCTCTGACAAAGTTATGATTGTTAATGGAAGTTCTTCTAATTCAGAGTCACTAACCGATGCGGTACTTCTTGGTGATGGAGTCTTTGAAACCCTGCGAACCTACGAAAATCGTACCTACGGATTTGATCGCCATATAGAAAGATTGCGAAGTGGCCTAGTAGAGATAGGTATTGCAAACTTTGATCTAGAGCCTGTCGTGGGATCGATCAAGAGGATTTTGATTGAAGAAGCTTTGCCCTCGGGAGCGCTTCGGATTGCTTGTTATGCCGATGGTGGATACGTGATTTCACATAAACCTTTCGAGCCGAAAAATGAGGGAATCCGATGCGCCATCCATAAGGAAGTGGGGGAGTTCAAGAGGTTTAAGAGCGCCTCCTATTCCTCAAGGCTTGGCCTTCGAAGGTTGGCGCTACAGATGGGTTTCGATGATGTGATAACGATTGATGAGAGTGGAATTGTCGGTGAGCTATCGACTAGCAATCTGCTCTTACATATAGATGGTGAATGGGTGACGCCTGACTTAAAAAGCGGTTGCTTGCCGGGGGTAACTCGGGGTTTTCTGATCGAGAACTTCGGGGTAAGGCAGGCGCATCTAAGCAAGGATGAAATTGAGTCGGCCACTGCTGCAGCCGCAGTCTCAAGCCTTCGAGAGGTGCAGCAAATTAAGGCGATTGACGGCAAAGACTTTGCTATCTCTAAAGAACTTCGTGAACTACAGGAGAGTTTCAGTGCATGGGTATTAGGTAATCTTCTCTCATGAATTTTCGCGACCAAATAAAGTCGAGCCCTTACGGTTCGTTGTTATGGCGGATTTTCATCGGAGTTGTCGGTGGGCTAGTAACTATCGTCGGAACTATATTTCTTTTTGCGCCGGGGCCCGGATTATTAGTCCTTTTAGCTGGACTTGGAATTCTTGCAACGGAATTTGCTTGGGCTTCTAGTGCTATACGTAGAACCAAGTCGATCGCGGAATCGACTTCACAGCGCTTTGGCATTCCCCTTTGGGTGAAATACTTGATCGCCGCTGGTGGTGCAGTTATTTCGATTGTCTTGTTGGTGATTTTCCACGCTCTCTAGATGCTCGCTTTGGTAGCCTCACTTCATGGGCTCGGCGGTGACTAGCATCTCTATCAAGATTGATGGAACTCCGAGAACCATCCCGTCCGGCCAGAAAATCACGCAAGTCTGTGAGGAACTTTATCCCGATCGAATTAAACCCGGTCAAAACTCCATTGTCGTGGCTAAAGTAAATGGAAAACTTGTGGATTTGTGGAGTGATCTTTCTGATGGCGATGAGGTTGAAACAATAAGTATTGAAACGCAGGATGGATTGAATGTCCTTCGGCACTCAACTGCGCACGTACTTGCGCAAGCTGTACAGGCTCTCTTCACACAAACTCGACTTGGAATAGGACCTCCGATCACAGATGGCTTCTACTATGACTTCGATCCGGAGCGCCCATTCACACCTGAGGATCTAGAGAAGTTAGAAAGCTCTATGCGCAAGATCATCAAAGATGGACAAAGGTTCAAACGTCGCGTTGTTACAGATAGCGAAGCGCTGATCGAACTCGCGCGCGAACCATACAAATGCGAATTGATAAAACTAAAGAGTGGGGATGTTGCCGAAGGTGCATCTGTCGAAGTGGGCGCCGGTGATTTAACTATCTATGACAACCTCGGTCGCGATGGAACTGCAGTTTGGGGTGATTTGTGTAGAGGCCCTCATCTACCTTCAACAAAGTACATTCCCGCCTTCAAGTTGATGAGATCGGCAGGTGCTTATTGGCGCGGCTCGGAGAAGAATCCGATGTTGCAGCGAATTTATGGAACCGCTTGGCCCTCACAGGAGAAATTAGATGAGTATCTCCATCTGCTTGAGGAAGCCGAGAAGCGCGATCATCGTAAGTTGGGATCTGAGTTGGACCTCTTCTCCTTTCCGGAAGAGATTGGATCGGGACTCGCTGTCTTCCACCCAAAGGGCGGGATCATTCGCATGGCGATGGAGGAGTATTCAAGAAAGCGCCATGTTGAAGAGGGTTACGAGTTCGTCTACTCACCCCATCTAACTAAGGCCGCTCTCTTCGAAAAATCAGGGCATTTGGATTGGTACGCCGATGGAATGTACCCACCAATGGTTATGGACGAGGAACATCATGCCGATGGGACTTTGAAACGTGCCGGCCAGAAGTACTACATGAAGCCGATGAACTGTCCTTTCCACAACTTAATTTTTGCTTCACGAGGTCGCTCATATCGTGAGTTGCCGCTTCGACTCTTTGAGTTTGGAACCGTTTATAGATACGAGAAGTCAGGAGTGATACACGGAATAACAAGAGCCCGAGGTTTCACTCAAGATGACGCGCACATCTACTGCACCAGCGAGCAGATGGCAGACGAGTTGGATAGCTTGCTTACCTTTGTTTTGAATCTTCTTCGAGATTATGGCCTTCAAGATTTCTACTTGGAATTGTCCACGAAGAATCAAGAGAAATTCATCGGCTCAGATGAGGACTGGGATAAGGCAACTAAAACCCTAAGAGCTGCCGCCGAGAAACAGAATCTTGGTTTAGTTCTTGATGAAGGTGGAGCGGCGTTTTATGGCCCTAAGATCAGTGTTCAGGCTAAAGATGCAATCGGAAGAACTTGGCAGATGTCCACAATCCAAGTCGATTTCCAACTTCCGCAGAGATTTGAACTTGAGTATCAAGCTTCTGACGGATCACGCCAAAGACCCGTCATGATTCATCGTGCGCTTTTTGGCTCAATTGAGAGGTTCTTTGGAGTTCTTACCGAGCATTACGCGGGTGCTTTTCCACCATGGCTCGCGCCAGTCCAAGTCAGAGGAATTCCAGTAGCCGAGGCATTTGCACCTTATCTTGCTGAGGTTATAAGTGAAATGAAACGATCAGGAATAAGGGCTGAGCTTGATGGTTCGGATGACCGGATGCAGAAGAAGATTCGAAATGCTCAGGCAGAGAAGATCCCCTTCATGATGATTGCTGGTGAAGAAGACCAAAAGGCAGGAGCTGTCTCGTTTAGATTCCGCAACGGTGAACAGAAGAATGGTGTTCCCATAAAAGAGGCAATAGCCATCGTTCTTAAAGCAATTGCTGAACGAACCCAGGTTTGAGTAAGGGCCAATTCAAGATGGCGGGCGAGATTGACGGAGTTGGAGTTCCCGATCGTTGGCAACGCTTATGGGCGCCACATCGCATGGCATATCTATCGGGTGAAAATCGCCCACTGAAGGGAAATGATGTTGGTTGCCCATTCTGCGAGATTCCCAAAGGTGATGATGAATCTTCGCTGATTGTGCATCGCGGCCTGACGGCTTATGTCGTCTTAAATCTTTATCCCTACAACCCGGGCCACTTGCTGATCTGCACTTTCAGACATGTTGCGGATCTCACTGATGTAACGGTGGAGGAGAAGAGGGAGATGTTTGATTTAACGACGGATGCAATGAGGGCGCTGAGAACTATTTCAAAGCCAGCCGGATTTAACTTAGGTATGAATCAGGGCGCGGTCTCAGGAGCAGGGGTTGCCGAGCATATTCACCAGCATGTGATACCAAGATGGAGCGGTGATGCAAACTTCATGCCTTTGATCGGTCAGACAAAGGTTCTTCCTAAATTGCTAAGCGAAACCCGTTCGGAGTTAGCTAGTGCTTGGAAAGACCTTCTAAAATCGCATTAAGTTCTGCAGCTCCAAATTTCTTTGTCATACCAATCGGAAGAGCAATGGCAAAAATGCCCTGCGCAAAACCATCTTCACCAAGATCTCTATAAAGTTGTAAGTACTCAAGTTGAAAGTCAGCGACGAGGTCAACAAGCTCCGAGTCGGCCGAATACTTCCTCAATTCTTCTGCCGAATAGTCATGAATCAAGTTATCTTCAAGTGAGATTAAGGCGGTTGGTTGGCCCAAATCGTCATGCAAAACGAGATAAGGAGTCGCAAGGCTCTCCAGGGTTCGATTTCCGATCAGCACTATGTCGTCGAAATCAGTTTCAGCAAACTCCAAACCTTGCACTAGTAGCAAGCGCGGAAATTGGCGCTCTGCGTATTGCTGCCAAGTCTCAATCATCGCTTGCGAGATACCCGTGCGCGCATCTACGAGCAGGGCAAAGCAATCAATTTCGAAATTCAAATCCAAAGCAGTTTGAGCGCTATTGGATATCGATAGTTTGGTCAGGCTTATACGAGGACCGATGGACTCGGAAGAGAGATTCCTAGACTCCTTGGTTTCGCTATCAGAGGCTAAAACCAAGCGAATAACAGTCTCTCCCATGTGGAGAGCCTACGATGTGCCCAATGATTCAAAACCGATACAAGGCTCCCGTGACTCGATTAATCACCCCAATATGCCGGTTGATGTTGAAAATCGGGATAAGTGCGAACGCCTTAACGGTATTCGGGACACTGGGGGTAAGTCTCTCATCGCTCTATTTTTTCGGTAGTAATCAACTTTTTCTCGGGACGCTAGTTGTTGCCCTCTTTGCACTCAGTGATCTTTTTGATGGCACCTTGGCGAGACTTTCCAATAACCAAGGGACTAAATGGGGCGCGCTCCTTGACTCAACGCTAGATCGGATTAGCGATGCCGCCATAGTGATTGGTATTTGGCTTTACTTGCGCGATGTTGGTTCACAATTCCAATATGCAGCACTTGCAGTTCTATTCCTGGGCAGCCTCATTCCCTACATAAGAGCTCGTGCTGAGAGTCTTGGAATCGATTGTTCGGTTGGGGTTGCTGAGCGCGCGGAGCGATTGATAATTCTCTTAGTCGGAACGGGGCTCTCGGGCCTGGGTTTCTTACTCGCCCTTGAATTAGCATTGGTTCTACTTCTACTTTTAAGCCTGGTGACTGTCTGGCAAAGAATGCGAGTCGTCTACAAAGCGTGAGATCGATTGCTGATTGGTTTACCTATTTAATTTATAGCGCCCTATGGAAGGTGCTTCGAATACTGCCGGAACGAAGCGCATATCGCTTTTTCGAATTCCTAGCTGCACGCGCTTATCGAAAGAATGGCAAGAGAGTTCGCCGTCTGAGGAGTAACTACATGGCGGTACGTCCAGAAAGCAACCAAGATGAATTGGAAGAACTAGTAAGGGCGGGTTTACGAAGCTCGATGCGTTATTGGTGCGACACTTTTCGGATATCAGATTGGAGTAAGGAGAGAGTGGCTGCGACAGTATCAACGCAAAACGAGCACCTACTGCTCGATGGCGCATCTAGCGGACGTGGCGTAATAGTTGCGTTACCCCATGCGGGGAATTGGGATCATGCTGGCTTGTATTTCTGTAGCAAAGGGGTGAAGGTTCACACGGTCGCCGAGCATCTTCGACCAGAGCGACTTTTTCGCAGGTTCTTGCTTCATCGAGAGGCAATGGGCATGACGGTATTGGATTTAGATCGCGCAGTCCTAGGTGAATTGGAGTCATTCCTCAATAAAGGCCTGCTGGTCGCGTTAGTTGCAGATCGTGATCTTTCGCGTTCTGGAATCGAAGTAGATTTCTTCAATCGCAAAGCGAGAATGCCAGCAGGTCCCGCATTGCTCGCACATAGAACAGGCGCAGACCTAATTACGGCTTACGTATCTTTCCAAGAGCGTGGCATAAATATAATTTTCAAAGGCCCTTTTTCAGTCAATCGTGAATACCCCGAGAAGCAAGAAGTCACGAGAGTCACCCAGGTATTGGCCGATGCGTTTGCTGAAGAGATAAGTGCCGACCCCACCTCCTGGCATATGCAACAGCGAATCTTCATTGACGACAAGGACTTTAAAGAGCGAGTTGATCTGTAATGAAAATCGGAATGGTCTCACCTTACGCCTGGGATGTCCCGGGCGGTGTGCAAGCGCACATAAGAGATCTTGCAAGTTACTTCAAAGCATCTGGTCATGAAGTGTCTGTGCTTGCACCCGCAATCGATGATGCTTCCATCAAGGAAGATTTTGTAGTTACAGCCGGGCGTCCAGTTGCAATTCCATATAACGGTGCAGTTGCGCGAGTGCTATTTGGACCAGTTGCAGCTACGAGGGTCCGTCAGTGGATTCACAAAAATGATTTTGATGTTCTTCATCTCCATGAGCCGGCTATTCCATCCCTTTCCTTACTCGCATGCTCGATCGCAGAAGGGCCGATGGTCGGAACGTTCCATGCAGCAGCCCCGAGACAGAAAGTGGCTTTTGCTATTGCACCGCTACTTGAGCCGGTGATTGAGAAATTACGCGCACGAATTGCAGTAAGTGAGGTGGCGCGCGAAACTCTCACGATTCATCTAGATACAGATGCGATAGTTATCCCAAATGGAATCGCGGTTGAATTTTTTGCTTCTGCCGAACCAAGAAAGGATTGGAATAAAGAACTTACTCTCGGCTTCTTAGGTCGATTTGATGAACCACGAAAGGGTCTAGAGCTTCTTCTGCGAGCACTTCCTTCGGTCGTGAAGGCACTTCCCAATATCCGAATTTTGATCGCCGGGCCAGGAGAGGGGCTGGAGCTAATGCAATCTGTGGCGCCCGGCCTTAGAAATCGATTGGAATTTTTGGGGCGCTTAAGTGATGAAGAGAAGGCTCAACTCTTGCGTTCGATACAAATCTATGTAGCCCCTAATACTGGCGGTGAATCATTCGGAATCATTCTTGCTGAGGCGATGGCCGCGGGCGCCGCGATCATCGCAAGTGACTTGCCGGCCTTTGTCAACGTCTTGGGTGATGGTAGTTACGGATTGACCTTCAAAAATGAAGATGAAAATGACTTGGCCCGAAAGATAATCGAACTTGGCAAGAACCATTCGCTCCGTAAAAGTCTAAGTGTACGTGCTCGAGAAGGTGCAAATCGTTTTGATTGGAGTGAAGTCGGCCCTGAGGTTATGAATGTGTATCAACTTGCGCGCGCAGAGTCAGAGAAGGTCAGCGTCGGTAACGAGCCGCGAAGTTGGCTACGCTTCCTTGGAAGAGACGAGGATTAATGAGCTACTTTGCAGTTGCACTTCTCGTTGCGCTTCTCTTTATTTGGTATCTAACGTTTTCGGCTAACCGGCTGGACCGACTACATCATCGTGTTGAGACTTCTTGGGCGAATCTTGATTCAATCTTGCAACGACGCGCTGCGCTTGCCCAAGAGATTGCACATTTTCGGGAAATTGACCCGGCAACGAATCTCATCTTGACTGCTGCCGCCAGATTGGCCCGAGAAGCAGAAATCGCGCATCGCAGTGAAGCAGAAAGTGGACTATCAGAAGCGCTAAAACTTCTCCGCGATGAGAGCGATATCCCGCACATTCATCCAGAAGCTTTCAAGGAGTTGGACTTGTTAACCGACCGCCTTCGGACAGCAATAGCGATCCATCAAGAAGCGGTGCGGGCGACCTTTAACCGCAGATCAAAGTTGATTTACCGCCTATTTAGGCTTGCTGGGCGAGCTCCTCTGCCGGTTACTTACCCATTTGAGGACGATGTTCTATAAAAAAACGAGGGCATTGGCTCTCTTGGTATTTGTTCTTGTATCGCTCTCTGCGTGCGCCAATTTGAACTCTCCATTTTCTGGCAATAAACCTGAACCAGAACGAAATGTTCTTACCGGAGAAGTCGGAAGCAACGGACAAGTAATTGCAGTTAAGTTTGATGACACCCCGTTTGCGCATCCCCAAGAAGGTGTTGAGAAGGCCGATGTTCTATTTGTCACCCAAGTTGAAGCTGGACTCACGAGATTGATGGGAATCTATAGCTCTAACTATCCAGAGCAACTTGGTCCAATCCGTTCGGCGCGAATATCTGATATCGATATCTTGGCTCAATTTGGAAAAGTGGGCTTTGTCTACAGTGGCGCTCAAAGCAAATTACGCCCTGTTCTTGCTGGGGCGAATATTGTCAACCTCAGTGCCGAGAGAAATCCTCCTTCGATCTTTTTTAACAACCCAGATCGAATCGCGCCCTATGCGATGATGGTTAGGCTCCCGTCGCTACTTGAAAAAGCGGGTGAAGTTGATCAAGTGAAAAGCGTTGGTTGGGAACACGGCGAAATATCCAAATTCGCGTTTCCTGTTTCCGATGCAAAAGTATTGTGGCCTAATGCTTCTTACAAATTGAATTGGGATGAAACAACTTCCAAATTCCTCTTGGATTTCGACAACAAAAATAATTTCGCATTTTCAGGGGAGCGTCTCGGTTCGAATTCGATGGTTGTGCAAATAGTCAAGATTGCTCCCTCGGAATATGGAGATAAATTCGGAGGCATTACGCCCAAGAGCGAAGTCGTGGGGGAAGGTCAAGCTTTTCTATTCCGAGATGGAACCGTCACAAAGATTCTTTGGAAACGGGCTACAGCAGCCGAGCCAACTATTTGGCTACTCGAAGATGGCACACCTGCCTTCTTCGCCACCGGACAGGTTTGGATATTTTTGACTGATAGGGCTCCCGAGATCACTTATCGAGAGCCGGCACCTTCATCTTCCGATTAGTGATTTATAGCCAAGTTCGGCTCGAAATCGCCGAAACGCAGTTTTTAAGTAGAATCGGGGCATGGCCGAAAAACTTGTAACGGGTACTTCGCGTGTAAAACGCGGCATGGCAGAAATGCTCAAAGGCGGCGTGATTATGGATGTCGTCAATGCGGAGCAAGCCAAGATCGCAGAGGATTCGGGCGCAGTCGCAGTTATGGCGCTGGAGCGAGTTCCTGCCGATATCCGAGCACAAGGCGGCGTAGCGCGAATGTCAGATCCAGACATGATTGAAGAGATAAAGGCCTGTGTCTCGATTCCGGTAATGGCCAAAGCGCGTATCGGTCATTTTGTGGAAGCTCAAATTTTGCAAGCCATCGGCGTCGATTACATTGATGAATCTGAAGTTTTAACCCCGGCTGATTACACACACCACATTGATAAGTGGAATTTCACCGTTCCATTCGTCTGTGGCGCTACGAATCTAGGTGAAGCCCTTCGCCGCATTAACGAAGGTGCTGCGATGATTCGCTCAAAGGGTGAAGCCGGTACCGGCGATGTCTCAAATGCGACGACACATATGCGTTCCATATCTTCTGAAATCAGAAAGCTAACTTCGATGCGTGAAGATGAGTTGTATGTTGCCGCCAAGGAATTGCAAGCGCCTTATGAATTGGTAAAAGAAGTAGCGCAAGCTGGAAAGTTGCCTGTAGTGCTATTCACTGCCGGAGGAATTGCAACCCCCGCAGATGCTGCGATGATGATGCAACTTGGCGCCGATGGAGTATTCGTCGGTTCAGGCATCTTCAAGAGCGGCGATCCGGCTAAGCGGGCAGCGGCAATCGTTAAATCGGTTACTTACTACACGGATGCAAAAGTTGTTGCGGAGCAATCGCGAGGTTTGGGTGAGGCGATGGTCGGGATAAATGTTGCAGATATTCCCGTTCCTCATCGATTAGCGGAACGAGGCTGGTAGCACAAATGATTGTTGGAGTCTTAGCGCTCCAAGGCGATGTACGTGAACACATCAACTCCTTGAGCGATTGTGGAGTTGAGTCGATAGCAGTTAAATCAAACCGTGATCTTGAAGAAGTAGATGCGCTCGTCATCCCTGGTGGTGAATCTACGACTATAAGCAAATTAGCTAGAAGTTTCGGATTGATTGAACCCATAAAGGCACGAATTGCGGCGGGGATGCCAACCTACGGTTCCTGCGCAGGCTTGATTTTGATTTCTGATCGAGTCCTAGATGCGATTGAAGGGCAAGAAGGTTTTGGCGGTCTTGATGTGACAACGAGGCGAAATGCCTTCGGTCGCCAAGTTGACTCATTCGAAAGTGATCTTGAATTCAAGGGCATCACCGGACCGAAATTCCGCGCAATCTTTATTAGAGCGCCTTGGATTGAGGAGTGTGGCGCCGATGTAGAAGTTCTATCAGAGATTGAAGGTCGCGCTGTTGCCGTGCGTAGCAAAAATCTTCTGGCTACATCATTCCACCCGGAACTCACTGGCGATAATCGGATCCACCGATATTTCGTAGATGTGATCTGCCGAGATGCATTGAAGGTTGGTGCCTGATGTCAGGGCATTCCAAATGGGCAACTATTAAACGTAAGAAAGCCTTAATAGATTCGAAGCGTTCTAAAGCATTTGCCAAGCACATCAAAGCAATTGAAGTAGCAGCAAGAAACGGCGGAGCCGATCCTGCGGGAAATCCAACGCTTTACGACGCGATAGCCAAAGCTAAAAAGAGTTCAGTACCGAGCGACAATATTGAACGGGCGTTGAAGCGAGCAGCTGGAGCCGAAGGCGGAAGCACCAATTGGGAGACCATAATTTATGAAGGCTATGGACCCGGAGGAGTTGCTTTTATGATTGAGTGTCTCTCGGACAATCGCAATCGCGCAGCTTCTGAGGTCCGAGTCGCGGTGACTCGAAATGGTGGAACTATGGCCGATCCTGGTTCTGTTTCTTATATGTTTAATCGACGCGGAGTGGTGATAGTAAAAAAGTCCCAGAATGACAAAGTTTTGAAGGAAGATGACTTGCTCGACTCAGTTTTGGAAGCTGGAGCTGAGGAAGTCAATGATTTGGGAGATAACTTTGAAGTTGTTATGGAGCCCACGAATCTATTCGGGGTGCGAAGCTCACTCGAGAAGGCTGGAATTGAATATGAATCCGCCGAAGTTTCTTTTCTTCCCTCAGTCACTGTAAGCCTTGACGGCGAGACGGCACGGGCAGTTTTTGAACTCATAGATGTGATTGAAGATCTCGACGATGTTCAAAATGTCTACGGCAATTTTGATGTATCTGAAGAGGTAATGGCGAGCCTCGCTTAGGGCATGGAGCGGGATTTATAGGCTCTGAAGGTGCGCGTCCTTGGAATAGACCCTGGTCTTACCCGATGCGGAGTCGGGGTTGTCGAGCGATCTGGTGGTACAAAATTAAGGTTGGTGGATTGCGGCGTCATTCGAACCGATTCATCAGCACCATTACATGAACGCCTATTGATTTTGGATGATTCGCTCCAAGGTTGGATATCAAAGATTAAACCCGATGCAATCGCCGTTGAACGTGTCTTCTCACAATTAAATGTCAAGACCGCCATGGCAACTGGTCAAGCTGCGGGTGTAGCACTCTTGCTTGCTGCAAAAGTCGGGGTACCAATTGCGCTACACACTCCAACTGAAGTCAAGGCTGCCGTTACTGGCTCGGGACGCGCAGGTAAAGACCAGGTTGCCAAGATGGTGGTGCGAATATTGGAACTAGCAGAGGCGCCTAAACCTGTAGATACCACCGATGCATTGGCCCTTGCTATCTGCCATCATTGGCGGGGAATGAGTGGAGATAGATTGAAAGATGCAGCGGCACGTGAAAAGTCCCGTCTGACAAAACTTAAGAATCGAAAAGTGGCGCGATGATCTCCCAAATACAAGGCAAAGTTATGCGGACTAATTTGACGAGCATTATCTTGGATGTGCACGGCATTGGGTATGAAATTTCGGTTGCTCCGGAATTAGCGAGTAGGTTAAATGTAGGTGAGGAATTAACGCTTTTTACTTCGCTAGTAGTGCGAGAAGATTCTTGGAAATTATTTGGATATCTTGATTCAAATTCTCGCGATCTATTTGTAGAGCTACAAGGTGTAAGTGGCGTTGGACCTAAGGTCGCGCATTCACTTCTATCTGTTTATCCACCCGAAGAGCTGCAATCACTAATCGGTTCAGGAGATAACTTGGCTCTTGAACGGGTGCCAGGTATCGGCAAGAAAGTAGCTTCGAGAATCATTCTGGAGTTGCGCGAGCGCTACAACCGTGAAAGCACTCGCACTTCCTCTCAGGCTAAGTGGCGAGATTCTCTACACGATGCACTTACATCGCTCGGCTATTCAACGAAAGAAGCTGATAGAACTATTGAAGAAACGCTCAAAGATCTCAATTCTCTGGGTGAAGATAAGGATCTTTCGGAGCTCTTAAGAATTGCATTGAGTCACGCTCGGAGCAAGAGATGAGCGACGAAGAATTTCTGAGCGGTGAGTTGACCCCAGAAGAAAGTTCGGCGGAACAAGCCTTAAGACCGCATGACCTCTCTGAGTTCGTAGGTCAGCATCGAGTTCGTGATCAAATAAGTCTTCTTCTAAGAGCAGCACGAGAACGAAAAACTCCCGCTGATCACATCTTGCTCTCTGGGCCCCCCGGCCTGGGTAAGACAACTTTGGCGATGATTGTTGCAAAGGAAATGGGCGCTCCAATAAGAATTACTAGTGGCCCGGCAATCACTCATGCCGGCGATCTTGCTTCAATTCTCTCCTCATTAGTCGAGGGTGAGATTCTTTTTCTCGACGAGATTCATCGCATGGCTAGACCGGCAGAAGAGATGCTTTACATGGCTATGGAAGATTTTCGAGTAGATGTAATCGTGGGCAAGGGTCCAGGGGCTACTGCTATTCCTTTATCGCTTCCACATTTCACTTTGGTTGGAGCAACTACAAGGGCCGGCTTACTACCCGCGCCACTTCGAGATCGTTTTGGCTTTACTGCGCACCTAGATTTCTACGAGCCGATTGAAATCCAAGCGATAGTAGAGCGAAGTGCATCTTTACTAAATGTGGGCATCGATAAAGATGCGATTGGCGAGTTGGGAAAAAGATCTCGGGGAACACCGCGAATTGCGAATCGACTTCTTCGCCGGGTTCGCGATTACGCCCAAGTTCATGGCGATGGCCAAGTCACTGGTGCTATGACTACAAAAGCGCTTGACATATACGAAGTGGATCAGATGGGTTTGGATCGATTAGATAAGTCAATTCTCCGGGCCTTGATAGAACAATTCGGGGGCGGGCCGGTTGGATTAAATACCCTAGCGATGGCGGTCGGGGAGGAGCGCGAAACTGTTGAATCTATGGCTGAACCTTTTCTCGTCCGTTCCGGCTTCATGGTTCGCTCTCCCAGAGGAAGAACGGCAACTGCCCTTGCTTGGCGCCACCTGGGAAAGAATCCACCACCTGAAGCTCTCGCGCTTTTCGACAGTACTTCGATAGAAAAGTAGACTCTCGCCTCATGTCTTACGCGTCTTCCCAGCGAAATTCCGGTGATGCCAAGAAATCTAATCCGGCCCGGACCCTCTCGGTCACACTACTTTTGACGGCAGTCCTTGCGGGAGTGGCATTTGCAACCGGGGCCACATCTATCAATCTTGGTCTCGATCTTCGCGGGGGAACGAGCGTAACTCTCCAACCGCGTGTGCAAGAGGGAGATTCCGGAGATGTAACCATCGAGGCAATAGATCAAGCGGTCTCGATTATTCGCCAACGCGTTGATTCACTTGGAGTAGCGGAGAGCGAAGTTACGGCAGAAGGAACCGGCACAAATCGCCAGATAGTGATTGCTGTTCCGGGGGAGACCGGAAGAAGAATTGTGGATCTAGTCGGACAGACTGCCGAGCTTCGTTTCCGCCAAGTAGTGGTTGAAGCTGGAGCTGTTCCTGGCGAGGGTGACGCAGCGTTAATAGATGGACTGAATCTTTCACCAGAAGAATTGACTAGATTCAATGAACTTAATTGCACAAATTTCGATTCCAACGCGGTGGTCGATAAGCCCGAATCTCTCTTGATTACCTGCGATCGCAATGGAATTACGCGCTACATACTCGCCCCTGCAAAGGTCGTAGGTCGGGATGTACGAGGTGCGACCGCAGCAATTGATCCACAGAGCGCATCTGGCTGGTACGTATCACTTGATTTCACCGGAGACGGGACAAAGAAATTTGGCGAACTAACGCAGGCAGTTGTGAATCTAGCTCAACCACAGAATCAAGTTGCCATTGTCCTCGACGGTGTAGTTGTCTCAGCGCCGAGAATCAATGAAGCAATCCTCGGTGGTCAGGCCCAGATTACGGGCTCATTTACTCAACTTGAAGCGCAAGACCTTGCAAACGTACTTAAATACGGTTCGCTCCCGCTCGCCTTTGATCGAGGCGAAGTCCAACAAGTCTCCCCAACTCTTGGTAGCGATCAATTAAGAGCTGGGCTTCTTGCCGGTGGCCTTGGAATGTTGCTGGTTATCTTTTATTCGATCCTCTACTACCGCGCTCTATCTCTCGTCGTTATTGGCTCGCTTGCACTCGCTGCCGCCCAAGTACTACTTAGCTTGGTACTGCTAACAAAAGCAGTCGGCTATACCTTGACCCTTGCCGGTATTGCAGGAACGATCGTTGCTATCGGAGTCACAGCCGATTCATTTATCGTCTATTTCGAACGTATTAGAGATGAAATGCGCGAAGGAAAAGCGCTTCGGGTTGCTGTGGAAACTGGATGGCAGAGAGCACGTCGAACCGTCGTGGTTGCTGACTTGGTCTCTGGTATCTCCTCGGTTGTTCTCTACATAGTCTCTGTGGGAAGCGTTCGTGGTTTTGCCTTCACTCTAGGGCTCACCACGGTGATTGACTTGATCATCATCTTCTTCTTCACCAAGCCTCTAGTTTCATTGCTTGCTCGTTCAAAGTATTTCCAAAAAGGTTCAAAGTATTCGGGCGTTTCTCCCAAGAGCGTGGGAATGATAAAAGAGCCAGCGTTAGCGGAGGTGAAGTAATGAGATTTAGCGGCCTGGGCGGGCGACTTTATCGGGGCGAAACATCGCTAGAGATAATCGGCGGACGTAAGAAGTGGTATCTACTTTCAACGGCCTTCATCTTGCTATCTATGTTTACTCTTGGAGTGAAGGGCGTTGCGCTTTCGATTGAATTCAAAGGCGGATCCTCATTCACTGTCACGACAACGACCGGCACAATCGAGCAAGCTCGCGAAGCGGTCACAAAAGCAGGTTATGTCGAGGAGCTTAGAATTCAAACGATTGGCGATAATAAGATCAGAATTCAAACTGGCGTAATCGAGCAATCGTTATCAAATGCCATTCAAGATTCACTTGCCGAGCAGTTCAGCGTGACGGTGGAATCTATCGATACCCAGAACGTCGGTCCTTCATGGGGCGAGGAAATTTCAAAGAAGGCCCTGCAAGGCCTAGCTGCCTTCTTAATAATTATCATGATTTACCTGGCTCTGGCATTTGAGCCGAAGATGGCGGTAGCGGCAATCGTTGCTTTGATTCATGACGTTCTCATTACAGTTGGAATCTATGCGCTAGTAGGTTTCGAAGTTTCGCCCTCGACCGTAATCGGATTCTTAACGATTCTAGGTTATTCGCTCTACGACACTGTTGTTGTTTTTGATAAAGTTCGAGAGAACACCCGCGCGATTACAGCTACAGGCAGATATACATACTCACAAGCGGCGAATCTTGCCGTAAATCAGACTATCGTTCGCTCGCTAAATACTTCCTTAATCGCACTCTTGCCTGTTGCAGCAATTCTCTTTGTAGGAGCTGGACTTCTAGGTGCGGGAACGCTCAAGGATCTCTCATTGGCTTTATTCATAGGTCTGATAGCGGGAACGTACTCATCTATATTCATCGCATCACCAGTGCTAGTACAACTACGCGAACGTGAGCCCGCAATTAAGGCGCTGAATCAACGTGTGCTGGCTCGTGGCGGTGGAACTGCTACCCCTAGTCAGAGAAGTCAGCGAAAGCGCGATAAGCGCAAGAAGCGTTCGTAGTCGATAATTCCCGCATGAGCGCGCTATTGACTCCAGTAGCGGAGCGAGTCCGGGAGGCAAATCCTGGGGCAGATCTCTCCGTAATAGAACTAGCTTTCAAGCGCGCCGAGATTGCGCACGAAGGTCAATCAAGAAAAAGCGGAGCGCCGTACATAACTCATCCTGTTGCTGTTGCGGAGATTCTGGCGGATTTAGGGCTAGATCCAAACACAATCGCAGCAGCGCTACTGCACGACACTGTCGAGGATACTGAATACTCCAATGAATTACTTCGAAGAGAGTTTGGCGATGAAATTGCAAACCTTGTTGACGGCGTTACGAAACTAGATCGCCTTACTTACGGTCCCACGGCTGAAGCCGAGACCGTTCGCAAGATGGTAGTTGCAATGGCAAAGGACATCAGAGTTCTAGTTATAAAGCTGGCGGATCGACTTCATAATGCACGAACTTGGCAATATGTGAGCCCAGAAAGCGCAGCGCGTAAAGCGCGCGAAACTCTCGATATCTATGCACCACTTGCTCATCGACTCGGTATGAATGCGGTTAAGTGGGAGTTAGAGGATCTTTCATTCAAATTCCTCGAACCGAAGAAATTCGACGAGATTGAACGCCTTGTGGCCGAGCGATCTCCCTCGCGTGCGAAATTGACTACCGAGGTTGTTGGAATTGTTGAAAGTGATCTTGCCAAAGAGGGAATTATGGCAAAGGTGACCGGACGGCAGAAACATCTATACAGCGTCTACCAAAAGATGGTCGTTCGAGGTCGTGAATTCAACGATATCTATGACTTAGTTGGAATACGTATCCTTGTAAACGACGTTCGTGATTGTTACGCGGTACTTGGATCAATTCACGCGCGCTGGAATCCGGTTCCCGGTCGATTCAAGGATTACATTGCCATGCCGAAATTTAATCTTTATCAATCTCTCCACACAACTGTAATTGGGCCAAATGGCAAAGCTGTTGAAATTCAAATACGTACTAACGAGATGCACCGTCGCGCAGAGTATGGAATTGCCGCACATTGGAAATATAAGTTAGGAAAGCAAACCGGCGAAGATTCGCCCGATGTACTCTGGTTGAAGCAATTACATGAGTGGCAACAAGAGACAACCGATGTTGCCGAATTCTTAGATGCCTTGCGTTTTGACCTTAGGACCCCGGAAGTCTTTGTATTCACGCCAAAGGGAAGCGTTATTGCACTTCCGCAAGGCTCGACACCAGTTGACTTTGCCTATGCTGTACATACAGAAGTTGGAAATAAATGCGTAGGAGCAAAAGTAAACGGTAAATTGGTTTCACTCGAAGCGCCTCTCACTAACGGCGATGTAGTTGAGGTCGTGACCAATAAGGGCGAGAACGCGGCGCCGAGTCGGGATTGGTTAAGTTTTGTTAAATCACAACGCGCCCGATCCAAGATCAAAGCTTGGTTTACTAGAGAGCGGCGTGAAGAAGCCATTGACGCAGGAAAAGAGTCAATTGCTCGACAGATGCGAAAGGTTGGCCTGCCGATTCAGAAAATATTAGCGGGGCAGACTCTTCTCCAATTAGCACATGATCTTAATTACCCGGATATCGAAAGTCTCTATGCGGCGGTTGGAGATGGGCATATCTCATCCGGCTCGGTAGTTGAGAAATTGATTTCTGCTGTAGGCACAGAGGAAACGCATGAAACACCACTTAATGAAATTTTAGGTACAGGAACCACTGCTCGCATTGAGCGTCGGAGTGCATCGGGTGTAAATGTTGAAGGCGTAGAAGATGTCTTGATAAAGCTTGCACGTTGCTGCACTCCAGTCCCGGGTGATCCCATTACCGGATTCATTACCCGAGGGAGTGGAGTGAGCATTCACCGCAGTGATTGCGTAAATGTTGCCGATTTGAAATTCCATCAAGGCGACCGGATAGTGAAAGTCTCTTGGGATCCTGGGGCAAAGACGATCTTCCTCGTCAATATTCAGATCGAGGCGCTCGATAGGGCGAGATTGCTCTCCGACATAACTAGGGCGCTCTCAGATCAGGAAGTTAATATCCTTCACGCTGCTGTAAACACCACCAAAGATCAAACTGCGATCTCAAGGTTTACCTTCGAAATGGCCGATGCTTCGCATCTTGATGTGGTGTTAAGCGCTATCCGAAAGATAGATGGCGTCTACGATGTTTATCGCATCACCAACAATTAGAAGATTAGTCAAGAACTAAATTCAGCAAGGCCACGTTGGGCTTCAGCAAGCCAGACAGACCTTGCTGCTGCAGCTTCACGATGTTGAGCGGCTTTCTTTGCGTCACCTGATGCTTCGGCCCTTGCCGCCTTCGCTTCATAGTCGGCAACGGCGGCAACGAGTTGATTTACAACTTCAAAGGCACGCGCTCTAGCTCCAGGATCGCTACGGCGCCACTGCTCTTGCTCCGCCTCTTTAAGCGTTAATTCGACGCTTTCGACCCGACGATCGAGTTGTGTTCTCTTATTGCGTTCGACCATTCCGCACTTCCCGTACTTAGCGCGTAGGTCACGGAACCGACGTTTTGCATCGTCAAGATTAGAAATAGGAAGTAGCGCCTCAATCTCGGCCACCAAGGCCTCCCGTTTTATTAGGTTTTCGGCCATCGACTCAGAACGCTTCTCGAGATCGCTATTCTTTGCCGCAAAGAAAGTGTCTTGAGCAGCTTTGAATCTCTCCCAAAGTCGAGCATCATCATTCTTCTTGCCTCGGCCGGATGCTTTCCATTCATCCATAAGCGACTTGAATCGGCGGGCGGTAGCAACCCAATCTGTTGAATTCGCTAATGACTCAGCTTCAGCAACAATCTTCTCCTTCGTTCCTTTTACTTCGCCTTGTTTCTTGCTCAAATTAGCGAAGTGTTGGCGGCGCTTCTTATCGAAATGATTGCGCGCCGCTGAGAATCGCTTCCAAAGTTCAGTATCAGTCTTTTTATCGAGCCTAGGCGCCTTCTTCCAATCATCTAACAAAGCTTTAAGTCGATCGCCAGTAGCTTTCCACTGTTCAGAATCCTTTAATGATTCAGCTTCCTTGACTATTGATTCTTTGGCCTCAACAGCAGCAGCTCGTTTTGCTGCTTTGGCTTGGGCTTCTGCTTCACGTTTTGCTTCATATGCTGAACGATGCTCATCAATGAGTGAGGGGATCTGCTCGAGTGAAGACTTAAGCGCGGCGAGATTTCCAACGCCATTTAGATGTTCGATTTGACTGCGCAGTTTTGAGACTGCCTGGTGTGCACTATCGGGAACCATGGCGCCACTTACAATTCGGGCTGCCAAAAGAGCTACCTCAGCGGCTACAACCTCAAATTTTCTTACGAAGTAGGCCAGCGCCTCTTCTGGAGATTTCCCGGGATATGAACCGACAACGCGTTCGCCTTCTGGTGTTTGAACATAGACCATCCCAGCTTCATCAACCCGGCCGTACTTGGCTGGATCGCCAATCAGTGCGGCGGCTGCAGAGTTTGCGGGCAACTCTTGTGCATTCATCGGTCTACTTCCTAACTACTCAGCGCGGCCGGAGCCGTTGCGGGGTTCAGCGGTTGAATGGGGCCACGCTACCCCTTGAGGGGAGAATCTGTAAAAGATAGAGCCAAATCAGCCACGCTCAAGCGTCGAAGTTCGGGAGAATCGCCGCTTATCGCATCTGTGCGGTGGCGAGAAGGATGGGGGTCTTTTCTAGGTGGGGCTCCTTGTAGAACGTGTAGTCGCCAAATTCTTTGGCACCAACTGTTGGATTATTGCGCCAACTCTTGGTTCAGAGTGCATCATCGTTGATCCCGGAATTGGTATCCCACATCTTGTTGCAGATATCAACGAGTGCATTTCTAACTTGAAACTTAAACCCGCCGCAATTTTCATAACACACGGACATCTAGATCACATCTTTTCAGTTCTCCCACTACAAAGTGATTGTGGAATCGAAGAGGTTATTGTTCACAAAAGCGATCGAGATCTATTATCAAAGCCAGAACGAGGATTGGGGCCTCAAGGACTTGCACTCATGAAAGACCTAGGAGCTCAATTCGGACTTCCTAATTTTGATGAACCGATTGGAATCCGCGAAATTCAAAATGACTCTAGTTTTAATATCGCTGGCATGAGCTTAAAGATTATCCATACCCCTGGGCATACACCAGGTTCGTTGGTCGCCAGCATTGAAGACGAATGTGTCATAACGGGGGATACGCTATTTAAAGGAGCAATCGGGAGAACCGACCTGCCACGAGGCTCAATCTCCGACATGGAGCGAACCCTTCGTGAGAAAATTGCAACGCTGCCTGGTCACCTAGAGGTTCTTCCTGGGCACGGAGAGAAATCAAGGATGGAGGCAGAGATTAAGAATAATCCTTACATCCATGCCGCCCTAGAAGGAAGACTCGGATGAGTGGCTCATTGCAAGCGCCTAAAGGTGTATCCGAATATTTTCCACCTCAATCAAATATATTCGAGCGAGTAAATCGCCAATTGGAGAATATTTCACTCGCGGCTAATTACCACTTGATAGAACTACCGATATTTGAAGATACCGAACTTTTCACCCGGGGCGTTGGGGAAAGCACCGATGTCGTAACCAAGGAGATGTATACCTTCGAAGATCGAGGTGGACGTTCTTTAACGTTAAGACCAGAAGGGACTGCTGGAGTAATTCGCTCAATAATCGAACATGGCTTAGATCGTGGCCAACTTCCAGTCAAGGTTTACTACCGAGGTCCATTCTTCCGTGCGGAAAGACCTCAAGCCGGGCGCTATCGCCAGTTCTATCAATTTGGGATCGAGGCAGTCGGCGTAGATGACCCATATTTAGATGCTGAAGTAATCGCCATTGCACATGCCGCCTACAGCAGCCTTGGCCTTAGGAATTTTGAACTACAAATCACCTCGCTCGGAGATGATGAATCTCGTAGAGCGCACCGAAGCGAATTACTAAAGTATCTTAATCAGCAATCACTTGATGACGAGACGAGAGCTCGGATCGAAAAGAATCCGTTAAGAATCTTTGATGATAAGCGGGAATCTATCCAAGCGATGATGAAGCAAGCTCCGCTTCTTCTTGATTTCTTAACAAATACGAGCAGAGAGAAGTTCGAACAACTCCAAGCGGCTCTGCATACTCTTTCGATACCGTTTGTTATTAATCCACGGATGGTGCGAGGCCTGGATTATTACACTGGTACAGCTTTTGAGTTTGTACATCGTGGTCTTGGAGCCCAGTCTGGAATTGGTGGTGGCGGTAGATACGACGGATTGATGAAGAGTTTGGGAGGTCAAGATTTATCTGGAATAGGTTTTGGTCTTGGTATCGATCGCATCATCCTGGCGATGCAGAGTGAAGGCTTGTTGGATTTGAATAATTTAGATAACGGATATCTTGATCTTTTTATTGTTCCTATCGGAGAGGCTGCACGCCTAAAGGCAGTAGCGCTCGTGGATGAAGTAAGGAAGGCGGGCTTCGTTGCGGAAATGGGTTATGGCGATCGCTCCTTGAAGGGCGCCATGAAGGCCGCAGATAAGCTCTCGGCTCGAAATGTGTTGGTACTCGGAGATGCCGAATTGAACTCAAATGAGGGATTCTTGAAACGTATGTCGGATGGAAACGAGGTTTCCGTTACCCTTGACTCCCTAATAGTGGCGCTTAAAAGCGTTCTTTAAGGGCTAAAACTGATGAGGGGTGCTTGATGCTTCGTTCCCATTTTGCGGGAGAACTGCGGGCATCGGATATTGGCGCAACTGTAAAGCTCGCCGGTTGGGTAGCTCGCCGTAGGGATCACGGGGGAGTTGCCTTTATTGATCTTCGTGACTCCTCAGGTAACGTGCAAGTCGTCATTTCCGATGAAAAGATAGCGAGCGCACTACGCGCTGAGTGGTGTGTTCTTGCGGTTGGGAAAGTCGCTAAGAGGCCAGCCGGTAATGAGAATGCAGGAATTCCTACCGGAGAAATTGAAATCATTTGTGATGAACTCCAAGTTTTAAGTGAGGCAGCCGCACTCCCATTCCCAGTCGATTCGGGCGAAAAAGTCAATGTGAGTGAAGAAGTACGACTCAAGTACCGATATCTAGACCTTAGGAGGGAGGAGCAATCCAAGGCGCTACGGCTTCGGTCGAAAGTTACAAGTGTGATACGAGGCGTTATGAACAAACTAGATTTCTTAGAAATTGAAACTCCATATCTCACTCGCTCAACTCCTGAAGGTGCGCGCGACTTCCTCGTGCCGGTGCGACTGCAACCGGGAAGTTGGTACGCGCTGCCCCAATCCCCACAGCTATTTAAACAATTATTGATGGTCGCCGGTATGGAGCGGTATTACCAAATAGCTAGGTGTTTTAGAGATGAGGATTTTCGAGCCGATCGTCAGCCAGAATTCACCCAACTTGATATCGAAATGTCTTTTGTTGACCAGGAAGATGTAATCAATGTTGCTGAAACGATTATTAGCAAAGTTTTTGATGAGACTTTAGGTTACAAAATCAAAATTCCAATCGCTCGAATGACTTATAGCGAAGCATTGCGTAGATTCGGCTCTGATAAACCGGATATGAGATTTGGTAATGAATTGTCAGATGTGACTGATTTCTTTAAAGAGACTTCCTTTAGGGTATTTCAGGCACCTTTCGTAGGGGCTGTAGTGATGCCAGGAGGTGCAAGTTCACCACGGCGCGAGCTTGATGCTTGGCAAGATTGGGCAAAAGCAAGGGGAGCGAAAGGTCTTGCTTACATTTTGGTAGGAGAAGATGGCGCATTAAGCGGCCCGGTAGCAAAGAATCTTTCGGAGAAGGAAAGCGCTGGTATTGCCAAGGCGACATCGGCGAAGAATGGCGATGCAATCTTCTTCGCTGCTGGCGACCGAGCATCCTCTCTTGCTTTGCTGGGAGCGGTAAGACTTGAGATTGGTCACCGTTGTAATCTCATTGATAAGTCACGTTGGGAATTTCTATGGGTCGTAGATGCCCCGATGTTTGAAGCAACAGAAGAAGGTGGATGGACGGCTGTGCATCACCCCTTCACTGGACCAAAACCGGAGTTTGAATCGAGTTTTGCTAAAGATCCTGCCAACGCTCTTGCATATGCATACGATCTAGTCCTTAACGGTAATGAAATAGCGGGAGGATCGATTCGTATCCATAGACGCGACATTCAGAGAGATGTTTTCAAAGTTATTGGTCTATCTGACGAAGAAGCGCAGAATAAATTTGGATTCTTACTCGAGGCGTTCAATTACGGTCCACCACCTCATGGTGGAATCGCGTTCGGCCTTGATCGTTTATGTGCTCTTCTCGCCGGGGCAGACTCGATTCGCGAGGTTATCGCCTTTCCTAAAACTGCAAGTGGTGGCGATCCACTTACTGGAGCTCCAACTCCGATAACTCCAGCTCAGCGTAAGGAGAGTGGAGTAGATGCAAGGCCGGATGAGGCATCAAAAAATGGAAAAGGTGATTAGCGAAACATGTCGATAACTTCAACCCGCGAGAAGGATTCTGATCGTAAGACGCGTATTCATATGTCTCTTTACGACCGGATCAAATTCCTGCTCTTTTTCACCTTAGTCTTCCTCGTCCTTGTTTGGGCAGATATGGCTGGGGAAGAAGGGCTTGGCTTTACAACAGCGCTAGAGCAGAGCGCCTACCGAAGATGGTGGATTTTTCCGCTCTTTGCAATTGAATTTATCCGCCAAACTCATTTCCTAATTGCCGAACTCGCTGCGCCGTATCACGGTTTTTGGCAGAGTTATTTTGGATTCGTTGATCGCCAATTACATCGTTTGAGCGATTGGACGAGGTTCCGACTCTCTCGTGTAATTAAATGGTTAGTTTTCATAACACTTCTTTCAATCGTGCTCGGAGCTATATACAAGGAAACACCAGTCCGCGCGCTCTTCTTCGCGCCAAAAGCACTTTGGAGCGCACTTCCTGTTATTGCTCAACTTGGATTTGCGGTCATCTTCGTGATCATCCAGTTCGTCGCGATTTTCTGGTTCTTGAGTAGAGGTGGCATCGATACTTATTTCCCGGATGACATTAAAACCAGATTTTCTGATGTTTGGGGACAGGATCACGTTCTTGCTCGCATTAGAGAAAATCTCGTTTTCCTCGAAAATCCCGAGAGCATAGAGAAATTGGGCGGATATGTGCCAGGCGGCATTTTGCTTTGGGGCCCACCGGGAACAGGTAAAACTCTCATGGCCGAATCCATGGCCGGTGAGACGGGCAAACCCTTCGTCTTTGTCGATCCCGGTGCTTTCAACAATATGTTCTTTGGTATTGGGATACTCAAAGTAAAGGGACTTTTTAGAAAGTTGAGGAAGCTGGCGCTCCGTTATGGAGGGGTAGTGGTTTTCTTCGACGAAGCTGACGCGCTGGGCAATCGCGGAATCATGACGAATCGTCCACCAGGTTCATATGCGAATCCTTGCCATGGTGTTTCGTACCTCTCAGATGAGAGCAGATCTGTCGTTATTTCAAATCAACTTGTTCGCAAAGCAATTCCAACCCAGAAGCCAACTCTCATTAATCGATTTGTCATGGGAGCCGGAGGAGGTGGCGGCGCGGGGATGGGCACGCTACAGGCGCTACTCACCGAACTGTCGGGCCTTAAGAAGCCACGTGGTTTCTTTAATCGAGTGGTCCGCAGAACGTTAGGGATGCGACCAAAGAATCCACCCAAGTATCGAATCTTGGTTGTAATGGCGACAAATATGCCGGAATCTCTTGATGAAGCGTTGCTCCGCCCAGGTCGAATCGATCGAATGTACCGAGTCGGATATCCCAGCAAAGCCGGGCGCATCAGAACCTACGAAGGATATTTTGAAAAAATCTCCCACAGATTGAGTAAAGAAGAGATAGAAAAACTTGCGATCATCACACCCTACGCGACTGGAGCGACGATCAAGGATTTGGTGAACGAATCTTTGATCATGGCTATTAGAAATGAACGTAGTTTTGTTACTTGGAATGATGTTTTGAAGGCGAAGCAATTGAAACAACTTGGACCTTCTGAGGATGTCGAATACATCGAACGTGAGCGCCATGCAACAGCCATCCATGAGGCCTGCCACGCTGTGATGGCTTATCGGACGCGTAAACATATGGAAATCGATATCGCAACGATTGAAAAGGGAGCCGAATACCTTGGAATGGTTGCTTCGATACCACCTGACGATCAATTCACACATTGGAAGAGTGAGTATGAGTCAGACATCTTGGTAGCTCTAGCCTCACTTTCGGGTGAACGTATGTTCTTTGATGGCGATAATTCATCAGGCGTCTCAGGTGATTTGGAGTCTGCAACTTCTATCGCCGGCTTGATGGAAGGCTATTGGGGAATGGGTTCTACCGTTTCTTCCTATGCCTCAAGTCGCCGGATGGAGTTAGGTGCACCTGGCGGCGGAAAACCAAATGATTCCAAAGCTGAAATGCGCCGGGCGCTCGCAGATCGAATCGAAGACAACTTGGCAACATTGCTTGAAAAGTCTGAATCACTACTACGCGACAATAGGAGAGAAGTTCTGGCAGTCGCTCATGCACTTGAAGCTCACAAGACGCTATCTGGCAGTGATGTTCATGCTGTAATTGAAGGAAGAATGGGCGATGTTGTGGATGGTTCGAAATATCAAAATCCCGAGAACATCTCGGCAATCGAGGCCTATCACCTCTCGGCCCTGCAGGCTCATAGAGAACATCGCAAACCCGATCTGCCCCTACCATCACTAGTTTGAGGTTGAAATTACGATTATGGATAAGGCTTTAGATAAGGTTTGCTCATGAGCGCCGGTGGAATTGCAGGAATAATTGCAGCTTCCGCACTTTTGATTTTCGCGGTTTCTCTTGCTTATGCGGTCATTCGTCTCGGGCGAGCAATCGATGAAGTCGGAAGTGCCGTGAGAAGTTTCACCGAGGAGACAACTCCGCTCATCAACGAGGTAACTACAACTGTTGAATTGGTGAATGGACCCCTCCAAACCATCAACAAAGTCACAAAAACAATTGATGACGTAAGCACAAAAATTGCAGATTCAACGACCACTTTCCTAGACAAAAATCAAGTTGCAATGAAGGCCGCCGGCGCAGTTCTAACTGCGGCCCAGCTTCGTAAAAAAGGAAAGCGCAAGAAGACCAAAAGCTCAGGGAAGAGGGCGGAGAGAAATCAATTCGACGACGACGAGGAGTTCTAGTCGATCGTGAATTCAGCAGAGATTCGAAATCGCTGGCTTAAGTTCTTCGAAAACGGGAATTCTCTTAAGCTCACACATTCAGTTGTTCCATCTGCATCTTTAATATTGAACGATCCAAACCTTTTATTGGTCAATGCCGGCATGGTTCCGTTTAAGCCATACTTTTTAGGCGAGATGGCTGCTCCTTATAAGCGTGCGACTTCGGTTCAAAAGTGCGTGAGAACGCTTGATATTGAAGAAGTAGGAAAGACGACTAGGCATGCCTCGTTTTTCCAGATGTGCGGTAATTTCTCATTTGGCGACTATTTCAAAGAGGGCGCGATCGAACTGGCCTGGGAGTTGCTGACAAAGCCCCAAACTGATGGCGGATATGGATTTGAGGAATCCAAACTCTGGGTGACGGTTTATTTAGATGATGATGAAGCGGCGGATATCTGGCATAAGAAGATTGGTATCCCAAAAGAAAAGATTCAGCGCCGGGGAATGGCAGATAACTTCTGGTCCATGGGAGTTCCTGGTCCCTGCGGTCCTTGTTCGGAAATCTATTTTGATCGTGGTCCAAGATATGGAAGAGAAGGCGGTCCTATCGCCGATGAAGATCGATATCTTGAAATCTGGAATCTGGTTTTCATGCAGAACATCAGAGGTGATGGTCCCGGCAAAGAGGGGTACCCGATTCTGGGTGAATTACCGGCGAAGAATATCGACACTGGCCTTGGTCTAGAACGAACAGCAGCTCTCTTGCAGGGCGTTGAAAATATCTATGAAATCGATACAACGCGACACATCTTGAATCGCGCTAGCGCACTTTCTGGAGTCAAGTACGGTGCGAGCGAAAAGGAGGATATTTCGCTTCGAGTGATTGCCGATCACGCAAGAACAGCAATGATGTTAATCGGGGATGGAGTTATACCTGGCAATGAAGGTCGAGGTTATGTACTGCGCCGGATGATGCGAAGAACGATTCGAAACATGCGTTTATTAGGGGCCGAAGATCGAAATATTGGGGAGCTGATTTCCGCATCAATTGAGGCGATGGGTCCGCAATATCCAGAATTGATAAGTGATAAGGAGAGAATCACCAAAGTCGCATCTGCTGAAGAGGAAACGTTCCTTTCGACTCTGAAAAGTGGAACCTTGATTTTCGATCAAGCACGAGCCGCTCTGATGGCAAGCGGGGGCAAGTCGTTATCTGGAGAAGATGTATTCAAACTCCATGACACTTATGGATTCCCATATGACCTTACGTTGGAGATGGCGTCGGAGCACGGTTTAAGTATTGATGGTGATGGATTTAAACGCTTGATGAAAGAGCAACGTGAACGGGCGAAGGCGGATGCGAAAGCGAAAAAGACTGGCCATACAGATTTAAGTGAATATCGAAAGATTGCAGAGTCGGCTAAGCGACTTGAATTTGTCGGATACGAAAACTTTTCCGCAGAGGGGAAAGTTGTCGGTGTATTGGTAGAGGGCAAGAGTGAAAAATCAGCTTCCGTTGGGAATGATGTTGAAATAATTCTTGATCGGACACCTTTCTATGCAGAAGGTGGCGGTCAACTTGCAGACGGTGGGCTAATAACCACGAGCGATGGTGCTGTGATTGAAATCGATGACGTCCAATCACCAATCCCGGGTCTATTTGTTCATCGCGGCCGAGTACGAGATGGCGAGATTGTTCATGGTGCGAGCGCACTTGCCGAGATTGATAGGGAGCGAAGGATTGGTATATCCAGGGCGCACACAGCAACGCATATGGTTCACAAAGCCTTCCGCGAGATTCTGGGCGAAACGGCAACCCAGGCTGGCTCTGAGAATGCGCCTGGAAGGTTCCGTTTTGATTTCCCAGCTTCAGGAGCAGTTCCAACTTCGGTGCTAGATGAAGTTGAGATGCGCGTTAACCTTCTTCTTGCGGAAGATCTAGAAGTCAGCGCTGCGGAAATGTCGATCTCGGATGCAAAGGCGATCGGAGCTATGGCGCTCTTTGGTGAAAAATATGGCGAACTTGTGCGTGTAGTAAGTGTCGGTGATTGGGCCAAAGAGTTGTGTGGCGGCACGCATGTAACTCGATCGGGGCAGCTAGGCCTAATCAAACTTCTGTCAGAGTCATCGATAGGGGCTGGGGTTAGAAGGGTTGAGGCACTTGTAGGTGTAGATGCCTTCTCGTTTTTAGCAAGAGAACACGTCATATTGAACTCTTTAACTGAATTAATCAAGGGATCTCGAGTAGAAGAACTTCCCGAACGTATATCCAAGTTACTTTCCAAGATCAAAGATATGGAAAAGGATTTCAGGGCAGCGAAATTGGCAGGTGCACAAAATCAACTTTCTAATATTGTAAACGCTGCGGAAGCGATTGGAAGCGTCAATCTAATATCACATCATTTTGCTGATGAACTCTCTGGAGAAGAACTTCGCGTACTTGCTCTAGATGCAAGGGCAAGAAAAGCAAATAGCGTGGTGGTGTTTTCCGCCGAAGTTGATGATCGAATTCAATTAGTCAGCGCAACTGATGAGGGCGCACGAAATCTCGGCGCCAAGGCTGGAGCGCTCGCCAAACTTGCTTCTCAAATCCTCGGCGGAGGCGGAGGCGGAAAAGATGACTTCGCTCAAGGCGGAGGAATTGAAACTAAGAAATTAGGAGAGGCGATCTCGGCAATCAAGGCGAGTCTCGCGAAGATTTGATGTCGGCTCCGAGTGGTCGCAGGATCGCGATTGATTTCGGGCAGATAAGAAGTGGGATTGCAGTAAGTGACCAATCAGGTCTCATTGCGTCACCGCTGGAAACTATCAAAACTGAGGTTTTGATAGAGCGGATACAGAGCCTTGCCGAAGAAGCCAACGTCTATGCAATTTATGTAGGGCTTCCGGCCCATTTATCTGGCGCAGAAGGATCTTCGGCAAAGAAGGTAAGAGAGTTCGCGACAGTGTTATCGAAATTAGCCCTTGCTCCCGTTTATCTTGTTGATGAAAGGTTATCTACAAGGAGTTCAAGCTCGGAGAAAGGGCTAATCGAAAAATACGGAATCGACGCAGTTGCCGCTACCCAGATCCTGGAACTTGCGCTTGCCGGAGAGCGCGCAAGCGGGAAGAGGTTTGGTGAACTAGTCGATGAGTGATCAAAGAGAGGCGGCCTTAAAACGAATAACGATCGCGGGAGCCTTCATAATTGGTTTCACGTTATTTCTCCGAGCGATAGCACCTGGACCTGTCGCAGCTCCAGATTTCGATGGTTTATCTAGAGGCCCCGAAGTGATAGTTCACATCGAAAGCGGAATGAGCGGTTCAGAAATCGGTACTTTGCTCGAGTCTAAGAAAGTTGTTAAGTCTGCATTAGCTTATTTTCGTGGTGCCGTTTCTGACCCCAGAAGTAACCGAATAGCTCCTGGAGAGCATCAAATTGAAACTCGAATTCCCGCCCGCGAAGCTATCGAACAACTCTTGGATCCAGATCGAATAGTTAATCTGGTCAGAGTTCGCGACGGGGCGCGTATTAGTGAGATAAGTAGAGCCTTGATCGCTGCGGGATTTTCGGAGAAAGAAGTAAAGGGTGCGCTCCTTGAGGTGAGGCCACCTTCGCTATTCAATTCAAAATCGCTCGAAGGGGTTCTCTATCCTGCCTTTTACTCATTTCCTAGGGGCACCTCTGCTCAAGAGGCAGTGGCTGCGATGCGAGCCAAATTCGATTTCGTTACGAAAAGTTTAGATTGGGCATCGCCTAAGTTTTCCCCAGAAGAGCTGTTGACGATAGCTTCTATGGTTGAGACTGAGGGAACACCGGATGTTTTCGGCAAAGTCGCTCGAGTCATTTACAACCGCCTTGAAATCGGTATGAAGTTACAGTTTGATTCAACGGTTCACTATATATTTGATCGTCGCGGCGAGATAGCGCTCTCGATTAGAGACACTCAAGTAAAGAATCGATACAACACTTTCATCTACCAAGGCTTGCCCCCAACTCCGATAGGCAGTCCGACGATAGAAGCGATAAAAGCAACCCTTAATCCACCGACGGGGGACTGGTTATATTTCGTCACTGTGTCACCTGGAGAAACGAAGTTCACTAAATCGTATGAGGAGTTTCTTAAGTTCAAAGCCGAATACAAGCGAAACTACGCAGATGGTAAATTCAAATGATGAAGAATTTTGCCGTTTTGGGGTCCCCAATTAGTCATAGTTTGTCACCAAAAATCCATAATTCCGCCTACGCAATACTCAGTTTTGATGGCGAATACAGTAAGTATGAAGTTGATACAGGAAATTTTTTGCAATTCATGGCGGGCCATACTCCCCAAGAATGGACTGGCTTTTCGCTCACTATGCCTTTGAAAGAGATTGGTCAGAGTGTTTGTGCCGAGGTGTCGCCCGAGGTTATTCAAGCCTCTTCTCTCAACACACTCGTTGCTCGAAATGGTTCTTGGTTCGGTTATAACACGGACATATTTGGCTTCAGGTACCTTCTTAATCTAATTGATTTCGATGATGTATCAATCCTAGGCGCTGGCGGTACAGCGAAATCCGCGCTTGTGGCACTAGCAGGATTGGATGTTAGAACAACGGTCTATCGCAGAGATTCGAAGAGAGATGAGAGTTTAAGAAATGCAAATAGATCGATTGAGATTAGGGACATTGTTGAAATTCAATCTGCTTTCTCAGCATCACTTCTAATAAATACATTGCCAATAGACGCATTTGATTCTGGAATTACGCTATCTAGGCCGCAAGGTAATGTAATTGACGCCCTTTATAATCCATGGCCGACTCCACTAATGAATATTAAGGTAAAAGGTAAGTTCTTCAGTGGTAAGGATCTGCTTGTCGCGCAAGCTTTAAAACAAATCGAACTTTTTACTCATATCCAATTTCAGCAAGACGACCTTTTCAGCCAACTGCGGAGCTTAATTTAATTTCCACAACCTGATTCTTTTTCTTTCATCAAGGGACTTCTCTCTTACTATACCTAGATGCGATTGGGAGTAATTGCCGTTTCTTTGGTGGTGCTACTTATGGCTGCCGCCGATCTTCGTTTCCATATAATCCCAAAGCACCTGAACTATTCTTGTTTTGCGATACTTCTTTTTACTCCTAGTTTTGAGCTCCTATTTTGGTCCCTCGGGCTGTTCCTCGTTTACCTAACAATATTTAAAGCTTCAAGTGGTGCGCTTGGATATGGGGATGTACGACTAGCACCCGTAGCGGCGATCAGCGCGCAAAATCAGAGTCCGTTGGCTATTCATGTATTTGCCTGGGCTCTGGCTGGTCTCTACCTTCTTAGCAAAGGAGAGTTTCGGAGAAGTCTTCCGTTCGCTCCATTTTTCGCGGTTTCGCTTATAACCATGACGCATCTTTGAACCAACACCTGCGATAATTCGGTGTGCGCTGGTTAACCGCAGGTGAATCTCATGGTCCGAGTCTCGTTGGGATAATTGAAGGGCTTCCTGCGCAGATTCGTATTACTTCGGAAGAGATTAAATTGGATTTAGCTCGGCGCCGTCTAGGCTTTGGACGAGGAGCACGTCAGAAATTCGAAGCCGATGAGTTAAGAATTCTCGGGGGAGTCCGTCATGGCCTTACGCAAGGCGGTCCAATCGCATTAGAGGTAGCAAATAGTGAATGGCCAAAATGGGAAAAAGTCATGTCCGCTGATCCGGTATCGGCAAATGAACTTGCAGAGCTGGCACGAAGCGCGCCACTGACTAGACCTAGACCCGGTCACGCAGACCTTGTTGGAATGCAGAAGTACGATTTTGATGACGCTCGCCCAATATTGGAACGGGCATCGGCTAGAGAAACTGCAATGCGGGTTGCTCTTGGTTCTGTTGCTCGTGCTTTCCTAAAGCAAGTGGCTGGGATTGAGATTCTGAGTCATGTGGTAAGAATCGGCTCTGCTGCTGTGCCTGAGGATGCAGCGCTTCCAACTTTTGCAGATGTTGAGAAGATTGATCTAGATCAGGTTCGTTGCTTTCATGCTGAAACCGCCAAGAACATGGTGGTAGAAATTGAGAATGCGCATAAAGAAGGCGACACTCTTGGTGGCGTAGTTGAAGTCCTTGCTTATGGGGTTATGCCTGGATTGGGTTCTCATGTTCACTGGGATCGACGACTCGATTCGCGATTGGCTGGTGCGTTGATGGGCATACAGGCGATAAAGGGTGTTGAGCTTGGAGACGGATTTCTCACCGCATCTAGAAAGGGGTCAGTTGCGCACGACGAAATCGAACGCGATCCTGCAGGAAAGATAACCAGAAGAACTCATCGTGCAGGAGGCACTGAAGGTGGAATGAGTACTGGAGAAGTTCTACGTGTAAGGGCAGCCATGAAACCAATTTCGACTGTACCTAGAGCGTTAGACACAATTGACTTGAGCACCGGTCAACCCGCAAAAGCAATAAATCAGCGCTCTGATGTCTGTGCTGTTCCAGCCGCGGGTATTGTCGCCGAAGCGATGGTCGCACTTGTTCTTGCGGAAGCAGTTCTAGAGAAATTTGGTGGAGATAGCCTCGGTGAAACTAAGCGCAATATCGATTCTTATCTCGCAAACTTGCCGAAGTTTTGACGGTTGAGATTGATGATTCCAAGAGTGATACTTATCGGCCCGCCTGGATCTGGAAAGAGCACAGTCGGCAAATTACTTGCCAAGGAGCTGAAACTGGGTTTTCACGATACCGATGCGGAGATTGCTCAGCGGGCGGGAAAGAGCATAAGTGATATTTTTATTGAGGATGGCGAATCTGCTTTCCGAGTAATGGAACGGGAAACGGTATTAGAGAAGTTGGATGAGCAAGATGTTGTGATCGCCCTTGGTGGAGGCTCAATCCTTGATCCCGAGGTTTTCGGGCGTCTAAAAAATGAACCAAACGTTGTTTACCTTGAAGTATCAATCTCGAATGCTGCACCACGCGTTGGCTTCAATCAAGATAGACCACTACTTGTAGGAAATCCTCGGCAACAATGGCTCAAACTATTTGAATTACGACGCGAGAAGTATGAGGAACTGGGAAAGATTCGAGTTTCAACGAATAACCGTAAGCCCAAGGAAGTCGTCGCCGAATTGGTGGGAGCTTTGGGATGAGGCAGATTAGTGTTAATTCAGAACGGAGTTATCAAGTCACATTTCCGGAAGATTGGTCTAAACGCCTTGCTGCTATAACTAAGGATCGAAACTACGTAGTGATTTCCCCGGCCTCAATCCGTCCGCATCTAAATGACCTTGATGAAGAACGAGTTATCCTCACCGATGATGGAGAACTTCAGAAGACGGTTAGTTCATACTCAGTCACGATTGAAAAACTCGCCCAGAGAGAACTCGATCGAGGAGCGCTTGTTGTCGCTATTGGAGGTGGCGCGACTACGGATCTCGCTGGCTTTGTAGCGGCTACATATTTAAGAGGTGTTGATTGGGTAGCCGTCCCCACTACTGTCGCCGGAATGGTCGATGCTGCCATCGGCGGGAAAACTGGGATCAACCTTGAGGCAGGAAAGAATCTCGCTGGTGTTTTTCACTCACCAATAGAGGTTATCGTCGATACTAACTGGCTCAAGAGCCTAAGTCAGAGAGATATCAAGGCGGGACTTGCTGAAGCGATCAAGTGTGGCTTCATTGGCGAACCTCGGATTTTGGATCTTATGAGGAATTGGAATTCAAATCTCAATTCGATTATCGCACTTTCAATCGAGGTAAAGGCTGGCGTTGTATCGCGAGATTTCAAAGAGAGTCATGAGCGCGAGATACTAAATTATGGTCACACCTTAGGTCATGCCGTCGAGAAACACTCTAATTACGAATTACGCCATGGAGAAGCGGTATCTATTGGAATGTGCTTCGCGGCGTTGCTCTCAAAGCGCATTAATGGATTGAACGATGAGATAGTAGATTTACACTACGAATTACTCGAAGAGCTTGAACTGCCAACTTCCTATGAATCCCGATCTTTTGAGTCTCTCTATGAAATTATGAAGAAGGATAAGAAGCGTCGCTCGGATGAAATCCGATTTGTAACTCTGAAGGAAATTGGGGGCACGGAAAGGTCTGTTGTTCCTAAGCAAACTCTGCAAGAAGTCTTTGAAGAAGCAATTGCACGGTAGAATTCGACTATGCGCTTAGTTGTCCTTAATGGCCCTAACTTGAAGCGGCTTGATCTTAGAGAGTCCCAAGTCTATGGAGACTTTGACTATGCCACGCTACAAGCTTTTGTAGTTGAAAACGGTAAAGCTGAAGGATTTGAAGTTGATGTTCGCCAGAGTGATGACGAGTCGGTCCTAATCGGATGGTTGCATGAAGCCGCAGATTCAAAGGTCCCGGTAATCATCAATCCTGCTGCGTTCACGCACTATTCATATGCAATTCGAGATGCAGTCTTGATGCTCAAAGCGCCAGTAATTGAGGTGCATCTGTCGAATCCTCTCTCACGCGAGGAATTCCGCCACACCTCAGTAGTTTCGGGTGTAGTTAACGGCACAATTTCAGGTTTTGGATTGGACTCTTATCGTCTTGCATTGATCGCAATGCGTGGACTTATCGGGGATTTAACGAAATAGCCTTCTAGAAGGTAATCTGCGAACCATGGCTACGACAAACGATTTGAAGAATGGCATGACACTGGATATCGAAGGTCAACTCTGGAATGTCGTTGAATTCCAGCATGTAAAGCCAGGCAAGGGTCCAGCTTTCGTCAGGACTAAATTGAAGAATGTTCTCTCTGGAAAAGTAGTTGAGAAGACCTTTAATGCCGGGGTCAAAGTAGAGATCGCGATTCTAGAGAAGCGTGAAATGCAATTTCTCTATAAAGATAATGCTGGGTATGTGTTTATGGATAACACGACATTTGATCAGATAACGATCCCTGAGGAGAGCGTTGGAGATTCGCCCAACTATCTGCTGGAGAACATGGAAGTGATTGTTGCAATACACGAAGGCAATCCGCTCTATGTTGAAATGCCGCCATCGGTCCCGCTTCGAATCAGTTACACCGAGCCAGGTTTACAAGGTGATCGCTCTTCCGGGGGAACAAAGCCCGCAACCCTTGAGACTGGAATTACCGTCCAAGTACCACTCTTCATAAAGCAAGATGAAGTTGTCCTAGTAGACACCCGCACAGGTGACTATCTCGGTCGCGCAAATTAAGTGAGTTCACGTTCAAAGGCGCGTAAGGCGGCACTAGATTTTCTCTACGAAGGCGACATTCGTAATAAGTCTGCTGTTGACCTGTTAAACACGAGAAAAAACGAACTCGAATATCTGATTAGGGATTACACGGAAACTCTGGTTTCTGGCGTTGTATCAAAGAAGGAAAGACTCGATGAGATCATTTCTATGCGAGCAAAGGATTGGGATCTTGATCGGATGCCCGTTCTCGATCGCAATATCCTTAGGTTAGGAACATTCGAGTTACTCTGGGGCCACGACCTTCCAGAAGGTGTTGCGATTTCAGAAGCTATCGAATTGGCAAGAACTCTTTCAACGGAGGATTCCGCCACCTATATAAATGGCGTATTGGCAGGGATCAACGAGATTAAGAGCAGTCTTTCCCTCTAAGTAATAGTCCCCTTCGTTTTAGCAAATCAATGACTTCGTTTCGGTTTCTACCTAGAGCGACTTCAAGGGTTTCCAAATCGTGGCTTCGCAGCGATAGAACAGTCCCGTTCTGATCGCCGCGCTTAATGCAAATACGAGTCGCTAGCCGGTGGGTCGCAATGACGATTTCATCGGGAAGTTCTCTGATTTTGAAGAGCTGATGGAGATCTAGGATGACTTGCTCCTCCTTCGTGGAAGCCTGAAATTGACCGAGGGCTGAAATATTTGCTCCATAGAAATCGCATAATTCAACTGCCTTGAGAAGACTCAAGTGACGAGTTCCTCGTTCATATGAACCCACGACCACCGACTTCCAAAGACCTCGGCTCTTGATCTCCAATTGCTTGAGAGTCAAACCAGCGGCAAGGCGAAGACCTCGCAGTCGAACCAAACTCTTTAAATACTCCTCATTGGGCATCGGGGGAAGATAGAGGAAACGCCGAAGAAGAATTCTTGGTTATACACACCCTAATTTTCTGGCTATCATTGCCCAACCTTTAAATGACCGTCCCGAGAGGCGGAAAAGGAAGTGTTATGGCCGTTGTATTAGATAGCGCCGAGATTAATCGGGCATTAAAGCGCATTGCGCATGAAATTATTGAGAGAAATAAAGGTACTGAGAATCTCGTACTTATTGGAATTCCCACTAGGGGAGCGGCTCTCTCTTCGAGACTAGCGGCGGTAATCGGAGAGTTGGAAGGTCACCAAATAGCTCATGGAACCCTTGATACGACGATGTTCCGTGATGATCTAAGAGGCTCTGCTCCAAGATCCTTAGGAAAGACAGCGATTCCGCCAAGTGGAATCCATGATCGCGAAGTGGTTCTTGTCGATGATGTTCTCTTTTCAGGTCGCACCATTCGGGCTGCACTGGATGCGCTCTCCGAGCACGGCCGGCCCAGAACGGTCCAACTCGCTGTATTGATCGACCGCGGGCATCGCGAATTGCCGATTCGAGCAGATTTCGTTGGAAAAAATGTGCCTACAAATCGTGCTGAGCGCGTGAGCGTGAAACTTGATGAGGTAGATGGTTTGGATGAGGTTCGGATAGAGGGCCGCCCATGATCACTCATCTACTCTCGATTATGGACCTAGATAAAGAGAGTGCGATAAATATCTTGGACACCGCTGAGGAGTTAGCTCGAATAACCGAAACTCCGGTTAAGAAATTACCTACCCTTCGTGGACGTACGATCGTAAATCTCTTTTTTGAAGATTCAACTAGAACAAGAATCTCTTTTGAAGCTGCAGCTAAGCGCCTTTCTGCAGATGTAATCAATTTCTCTGCGAAAGGATCCTCTCTGAGTAAAGGAGAGAGCCTTAAAGACACTGCGCTAACCCTGCAGGCTATGGGCGCTGATGGGGTCGTAATTCGCCATCCGGCCTCAGGCGCTGCCCAACGTCTAGCAGATCAAAAGTGGATGACAGGTTCGGTCATTAATGCAGGAGATGGGAGCCATGAACATCCGACCCAAGCGCTTCTTGATTCTTTCACAATTAGACAGCATCTTAAGAACTCTAGCGGTGATCTCAATGGTCTAAAAGTTGCAATAGTTGGTGATGTTTTGCACTCAAGAGTCGCCCGTAGCAATGTTCTTCTCCTCAAGAAATTAGGAGCAGAAGTGACGCTAATCGCGCCGCCGACACTATTGCCAGTTGCGGTTGAAGGTTGGGGCGTACGGGTTAGATATGACTTCGATGAAAATCTTGACGAGTATGACGTTGTAATGATGTTGCGGGTGCAACGGGAGCGAATGGATGATGCTTTTTTCCCATCAGAACGTGAATATTCTCGTCGTTTTGGATTGAATGGAGAGCGCCTTAAACGCCTGGCTAAGGATTGCTTAGTTATGCATCCTGGACCGATGAATCGTGGTTTAGAGATATCAGCCGACTCCGCCGATAGTTCGAAATCGGTAATAGTGGACCAGGTCAAGAATGGTGTCGCGGTGAGAATGGCAGCCCTCTACTTACTCCTGGGAGGTAATTGATATGAAACTTCTCGTGAAGAATCTTATCGATCCTGCAGGTAAGCCGATTGAACTAGCGGTGATCTCTGGGAAATTTATTGACCCTAATAAAGCGGGCGCCGATTTTGAAGTTATTGATGGGAAAGGATTGACAGCAATCCCTGGGTTAGTGGACTTACACACGCATCTTCGAGAACCTGGAAAGGAAGATGCCGAAACTGTCCTATCCGGTTCCAAAGCAGCGGTTGCTGGCGGTTACACAGCAATTTCAGCAATGCCAAACACCAATCCAGTTGCTGATACGGCAGGGGTTGTTGAGCAAGTTCATCGTTTAGGTCAATCACACGGGATTTGCGAGGTCTTTCCAATAGGCGCGGTCACAGTAGGTCAGCAGGGAAAGACACTTTCCGAGATGGGAGCAATGAACTCCTCAGAAGCCAAGGTGAGAATCTTTAGCGACGATGGCCATTGTGTATCTGACTCGCTCGTCATGCGCAGAGCACTTGAATATGTTAAGAGTTTCGACGGAGTAATAGCTCAGCATGCGCAAGATCCGAGGTTGACTCAGGGCGCACAGATGAATGAAGGCGAAGTGTCAGCCCTTCTAGGCCTTAAAGGTTGGCCGGCTGCTGCGGAAGAATCAATAATTGCACGCGATATTCTCTTGAGTGAACATGTCGGAAGTCAGTTGCATATTTGTCATCTGACTACTGCTGGTGGAGTGGAACTCGTGCGATGGGCGAAAGCGCGCGGTATACGAGTAACGGCAGAAGTAACGCCACACCACTTGTTGCTCACGGATGATTCTGCAAAATCTTATGACCCGATATTTAAAGTAAATCCGCCACTTCGCACCGAGCGTGACGTCCATGCCTTAAGGGAAGGTTTAGCAGATGGCACGATTGATATCGTCGCGACCGATCATGCCCCTCACCCTGCCGAAGATAAAGAGTGCGAATGGGCAGCTGCCGCATTTGGAATGATTGGGCTTGAGACTTCGCTATCGATTGCGTACTTGGCGATGGTGAAAACTGGACTACTTTCTCTTAACGAGCTTATTACACGAATGTCTCGAAACCCAGCAAATATTGGTCACTATGAAGGTCACGGGAGTCTGGAAGTTGGTAATTGGGCAAATTTTGTACTGCTGGATTTGAGTGCTAGTTGGAGGGTTGAAACTTCGGAGATCCAATCAAAGAGTAAGAATTCACCATTTGTCGGACGAGATCTACCAGTGAAGGTGATGCGCACCTTCTTTAAAGGAACCGAGGTTTTCAAGCGATGACTTCTGCATTTTTGGTCCTCGATGATGGCACGATTTTCGAGGGTGAATCATGGGGTAGCAGGGGAGAAACTTTTGGAGAAGTCGTATTCACCACCGGCATGACTGGATATCAGGAGACGCTCACTGATCCTTCTTATTTCAACCAAGTCGTTGTCATGACCGCCCCGCACGTTGGAAATACCGGGATGAACGATCAAGATGAAGAATCCGAGCAAATTTGGGTGAGTGGATTTGTTGTGCGCGACCCGTCACCGATTGTTTCGAACTGGCGATCTCAAAGGTCGTTGGATTCTGAATTGGAGCGCTACGGGGTGGTGGGAATCTCTGGCGTTGACACTAGGGCGATAACCCTGCACATTCGCGAACGTGGTGCAATGCGGGTTGGAATCTTTTCTGACTTGAAACTAACTCGCGAAGAAATGGTTATTAAGGTGCGCTCAACTTCTCAGATGGCGGGGTCATATCTCGCAGATAAAGTATCGACAGGAAGCCGAAGAGTAATCAATGCGGATGGCGAACTCAGGTTTAAGATTGCGGCTTTAGATCTAGGCATAAAATCAGCTACGCCGAGAAACTTTGCGCAACGGGGAATAGAAACACACCTGCTACCGGTGGATACGTCTCTTGATGACATAAAGAGTGGTGAATTTGATGGGGTATTCCTTTCGAACGGTCCGGGTGATCCTTCGACTATGGCGGATGTTGTTTCTAAGGTCAGAGCGATTCTAGATTTGGAACTACCCCTTTTCGGAATTTGTTTTGGCCATCAGATTTTTGGTAGAGCACTTGGATTTGATACTTATAAGTTGCGATTTGGCCACCGGGGGATAAATCAACCAGTAATTAATAGGATGTTGAACCGAGTGGAGATAACTGCCCATAACCATGGTTTTGCCGTTGAAGCACCGACAGAAGGGGAATTCTCAACAGTATTCGGTCCAGGGATTGTTTCTCACCTCTCTCTAAATGACGGTGTAGTTGAAGGCCTAAAGCTCCTGGATCGGCCGGCATTCTCGGTCCAGTACCACCCCGAGGCCGCGGCCGGTCCGCATGATGCAAATTATCTCTTTGATGATTTCTTGAAGTTGTTGGAGAAGCATGCCAAGAGATAAATCTATTGAGAGCGTTCTCGTAATCGGTAGTGGCCCGATTGTCATAGGTCAGGCCTGCGAATTTGATTATTCTGGAACGCAGGCTTGTCGGGTCTTAAAAAGTGAAGGCGTCCGCGTGATTCTTGTAAATAGTAATCCGGCAACAATCATGACCGACCCTGAATTTGCTGATGCTACTTACGTCGAACCAATCACCCCGGAATATCTTGAGGCGATCATCGCCATTGAAAAGCCAGATGCTATTTTGGCTACTTTGGGTGGGCAGACTGCACTAAATGCGGCGATGAAGTTGGATGAGCTAGGAATCCTCAAGAAGTATCAAGTACGTTTAATTGGAGCAGATATTCCCGCGATAAAGCGCGGGGAAAACAGAGAAGAGTTCCGATCAATAGTGGAGAAAATTGGCGGAGAATCAGCTAAATCAGTTCTTTGTCACACAATTGACGAGTGTTTAGAGGCAGCGAAAGTTCTCAACTACCCGGTTGTGGTTCGTCCGTCATTCACGATGGGTGGGCTGGGAAGTGGAATCGCATCGGATGAGGGAGAACTTACTTTGATTGCTGGAGCCGGCCTCCAATACAGTCCGGTCACAGAAGTGTTGTTAGAAGAATCAATATTGGGTTGGAAAGAATTTGAGTTAGAAGTAATGAGGGATCACAAGGACAACGTTGTCATCGTCTGCAGTATCGAGAATTTTGATCCAATGGGAGTTCACACGGGCGACTCGATTACGGTTGCGCCAGCCCTTACTCTCACAGATGTCGAATTCCAGAAACTCCGCGATCTTTCGATAGCCATTATTCGAGAAGTTGGTGTCGCAACTGGTGGTTGCAATATTCAATTCGCTGTTAACCCTAGGAATGGCCGAATTATCGTTATTGAAATGAATCCGAGAGTCTCCAGAAGTAGCGCATTGGCATCAAAAGCAACCGGTTTTCCGATTGCAAAGATCGCAACAAAGCTTGCGATTGGTTACTCACTGGATGAAATTCCGAACGATATAACAGAGAAGACTCCGGCCTCGTTCGAGCCAACGCTCGATTACATCGTGGTTAAGATTCCTCGCTTTGCTTTCGAAAAGTTCCCAGAAGCTGATCCTCGCTTGACCACAACGATGAAGAGTGTTGGCGAAGCAATGGCGATGGGAAGGTCATTCCCCGAAGCCCTGCAAAAAGCTATGAGGTCACTTGAGAAAAAGGGTTCTGAGTTCTCATGGGAAGTCGAATCAAGTCTCGAAGAGCTGATGAGATCAATTTCGATACCCACGGAAAATCGACTACATCAAGTTCAGCAGGCTCTCGCGCTCGGTGAATCGGTGGCCAAAGTTCACGAGTTGACCGGTATCGATCCCTGGTTCCTTACTCAGATAAACATCATCAATGACTATGCAAGTAGGCTCAAGAATGCGACCGATTTAAACCTGGAATTGCTAAGAGGTGCCAAACGACTTGGATTTTCAGATCAGCAGATTGCAACCTTACGTAACTTGAACCAAGATGAGGTTCGTTCCCTTAGATGGCGGATCAACCTTCGGCCAGTGTATAAAACTGTCGATACATGCGCCGGTGAATTCGAAGCCTTTACTCCATATCATTATTCTTCCTACGACTTATCAACGGAAGTAAGAGTTCGAAGTAAACCAGCAGTAATCATCTTAGGTAGTGGCCCAAATCGAATAGGTCAAGGTATTGAATTCGATTATTCCTGCGTGCATGCTTGTTTCGCCCTTAGTGAAGCCGGGTATGAAACAATAATGATTAATTGCAATCCTGAGACAGTATCGACGGACTACGACACCTCTGATCGACTCTATTTTGAACCTCTAACACTTGAAGATGTGTTAGAGGTCTATCACGCGGAATTAGCAGCTGGGCCAGTGGTTGGAGTTATCACCCAACTAGGTGGGCAGACCCCGCTTGGACTTGCAGCTGGTTTAGCTAGAGAAGGGGTGCCGATCATCGGGACCTCTGTTGATGCGATTGCCCGAGCGGAGGACCGAGGCCAATTTGGTGAAGTTCTAAAGGAAAGCGGATTGAACGCTCCCAACTTTGGTACAGCTAAGTCATTTGATGAGGCGAGGCTGGTTGCAGACCGAATCGGGTATCCGGTCTTAGTCAGGCCGTCCTTCGTCCTAGGCGGACGCGGTATGGAGATTGTTTATGATGAACAATCACTTGAAGGTTTTATTGCGAAAGCAACTGAGATTAACCCCGAACACCCTGTATTGATTGATTCTTTTCTAGATAGCGCTCTTGAGATAGATGTTGATGCACTTTTCGACGGTGAGTCGATGTACATCGCCGGAATAATGGAACATATTGAGGAAGCTGGCGTTCATTCCGGAGACTCGGCGTGCGTGATTCCGCCTCAGTCCATCTCGAAGGAAAAACTGGAGGAGATTTCGAAGGCGACTCGGACTCTTGCTCAGGCAATTGGTGTGGTTGGTCTGATCAACATTCAATTTGCAATCTCAAATGACCGACTTTACGTCCTCGAAGCCAACCCAAGAGCATCGAGAACGGTGCCATATGTAAGTAAAGCAACCGGTGTGCAAGTCGCTAAAGCTGCCTCACTTATTGCAAGCGGTAGAAAGATTTCCGCCTTGCGCGAAGATGGCCTACTTCCCGAGTACGAAATCGGCATATCTGAAGGTGTAGCTGTCAAGGAAGCTGTTCTGCCATGGACTAGATTCCGCAGAGTTGATGGGAAGAATGTTGATTCAGTTCTCGGCCCGGAGATGAAATCTACTGGTGAAGTTATGGGAATAGCTTCGGATTTTGGAACAGCATTTGCCAAGAGCCAGATAGCAGCTTTTGGACCGCTCCCTAGCGCCGGTAACGTATTCATCTCGCTTTCCGACAAAGACAAAGAAGCGGCGTTGGAGTCGGCACGAGCGCTATCGGAATTAGGGTTTAATCTAATTGCTACCGAAGGCACAAGAGAAAGATTCACTCGAGAAGGTATCTCATCGGCTTTCGTTCAAAAGCATTCATTAAAATCAAATCCTGTTGAAAAGTCAGCGGTCGATTTGATTGAAAGCGGCGCGATAAATCTTGTCATAAATACCCCTTTCGGACGGGACTCAAGAAATGATGGATGGTTGATTAGAAGTTCAGCCGTTGCGCGTGGAGTTCCTTGTATAACTACAGTAGCCGGACTTAAGGCGGCAGTCGCAGGCATAAAGGCTCTGCGCGAAAAAGGAGTAGCAGTTCGCTCGCTTCAGGATTGGACCAAATAATGAATATAAACCAACGGGCTATCCAAACGAGCGTTGAGGTACTCTCAAATAAGAGGGTAGGCGCCTATAACCACATGGTCTTTGCGGTCGGAGATATGGCTACCTATGCAAGACCGGGAAATTTCGTCGCAATCTCAGTAGGAGGACAATCCTCGTCGCTAATCCTTAGGCGCGCCTTCGCAATTTATCGCTCGAGCGATAAGGGCGTCTACGGCGGCACGATAGAGCTAGTTGTCGCGGCGCATGGTTTAGGAAGTAGATGGTTGAGTGAACGAGTTGTTCATGAGCGCGTAGACATGGTTGGCCCCCTTGGAACCGCGTTTGGAATACCAACCGAGCCGGTGAATGCCTTGCTTGTTGGAGGAGGATATGGATCTGCTCCGCTATTTGGACTGGCCGAGATTCTTAAATCGAGAGGGTGCCGCGTTGACATGATTCTTGGGGCCTCGGTTGCAGGAAAGATCTACGCGCCACTCGAAGGAAAGCGTTCTGTAAATATCATGACATTGACAACAGAGGATGGAAGCACAGGGGTAAAGGGCAGGGTCACCGATCCGATGCCCGAGATAATCAAGCGTAATGCAATTGAGATTATCTATTCGTGTGGACCGATGGCGATGTTGGCCGCAGTCAATAAGGTCGCAGAATCAGAGGGCATTTTGCACCAATGCGCGGTTGAGGAATCTATGGCTTGTGGAATCGGTGTATGTATGACCTGCGTAATTCCAATGCGTGATTCATCCGGTGTAATAAAGATGCAACGAAGCTGCATAGAAGGACCCGTCGTCGATGGTTCTCAAGTTATTTGGGAAAGCAATAGGAAGATCCCTGAAGGTACTTGGGGAGCACCGCTATGAGCGAATTCAAGTCCTTCGATTTTCGAACCAAGTTCGGCTCTCGCTATTTTCCCTCACCGATTTTCACAGCAAGCGGCTGTGCCGGCTCAGGTAAAGAGTTATCCCAATTCTTTAATCTTGATGAACTCGGAGCGGTTGTAACAAAGTCCATCTCGGTAAAACCTCGTAGCGGCAGACCAACCCCAAGGATGGCCGAAACTCCTTCGGGGATGCTCAACTCAATTGGGCTTCAAGGCCCTGGAATTGATCAATTCCTAGAGAGCGATATCCCGTGGCTGCAAGAGAAAGGAGCCCGGGTTATTGTCTCTATTTCGGGGGAGACGGTGGAGGAATATGCATCCCTTGCTCGCAAACTACGGGGGATTACTTCTTTACATGGGATTGAGGTCAACATCTCATGTCCAAACGTGGAAAACCGAGGCCTTGTCTTCGCCTGTGATCCAAACGCTTCACGCGCCGTTATTGAAGCGGTACGCCGAAATATAAGCGGGGATTATCCGATTATTGCCAAGCTATCTCCGGATGTGACCGATATTGTTTCAATTGCTAAAGAAGTTGTAGGGGCGGGCGCTGATGGTCTCGCACTGATAAATACGGTATTGGGAATGGTAATTGATATCGATTCCAAGCGACCTAAGCTAGCCGGCATTACCGGTGGGCTTTCGGGACCAGCAATCAGGCCGATAGCAGTTCGAGCCATCTATCAAGTACATAAAGCTCTTCCACAAGTTCCTATTCTTGGAATGGGTGGCGTTGCAAACGGTCGAGATGCCCTTGAGATGATTTTTGCGGGCGCTTCAGGAGTATCCATCGGCACGGCGACTTTCGGAAATCCAACTGCCGCCGTGAAGGTGAAGCAAGAATTATTTGAAGGATTAAGAGAGCGCGGGTTCAACTCACTTCAAGAAGCGATTGGCGTAGCTCATGTCTAATTCGCGAATAGTTCTAGCGGTTGATACCAAGAATTTGAATGAGGCAAAGTCCTTAATTCAAGAAACTTTTGAATTTATAGGAGTTTACAAGTTAGGACTTGAATTCTTTCTTGCCAATGGGATCGCGGGCGTGCAATCGATCAAATCAAATTTTCCAGGCATACGTATATTTCTTGACCTTAAACTCCATGACATTCCAAATACTGTTGCAAATGCCGCGCTCAACTTCAGTGACCTCGGCATTGAGTTCCTAACGGTTCACGCCTCAGGAGGCTCTGAGATGATTTCAGCAGCAACACGAGCTCTTCCAAATTGCAAGATTTCTGCGGTAACGGTCCTCACCTCACTATCGGAGGATGACTTAGAGGCACTTGGTATGCGATATGGTCCAAAAGAAACTGTCCTTGATTGGGCAAAAATTGCGGTTGCTTCAGGCGCGCGAGCAATAGTGACTTCACCGCTTGAAGTAAATGCCCTGCGAAGAGAGTTGCCTGCCGAAATAGAACTTATCACTCCAGGGATTAGGTTTGATGGCGCCAAAGATGACCAGGCTCGAACCATGACGCCACAAGAGGCTATTTCAGCTGGCTCGGATTTTCTAGTTGTGGGTCGCCCGATCACAAAGGCAGAAGATCGTAAAGCTGCGGCCAAATCAATTTTCGAATCTATCTCTTTCTGATTTAGATTTAGCCATGGCTCATCCGCCGCAACTCTCAAGCGAATCAAGGAGAGAAGCCCTTGCAAAGGCAAGAGAACATCGCAGGATTCGCGCCGTTTTCAAAAAGCAGATTTCGAGTGGTCAACGTGGATGGAGAGAGGCGTTGGACAGTGATGAAGAAGCAATCCGCCGAATGAGAATCAAGGAGCTTCTCGAGTCCTTGCCAGGTTTTGGAAGCATTAGGGCGATCGCTATCTTGGACAGAGTGGGAATCTCACATTCCCGTCGGATTCAAGGACTAGGCTCGACCCAACGAGAGAAGTTGGAAAAGGAATTAAAAGGTAGATGAGTAAAGGCAAGCTGATAGTTCTTTCAGGTCCAGGTGGAGTAGGAAAGAGCACCATTGTTCAGGAGTTAAAAAAGCATCCTGGGTTTTTCTTCTCCGTCTCAGCTACCACTCGCTCTCCTCGACGCGGAGAGATCGATGGAGAGGCATACCATTTCGTATCAGAATCAGAATTTTCGAGAATGATTTCCGCTGGGGATTTTCTTGAGTGGGCGGAGTTTGCCGGAGCAAAATATGGGACTCCTTGGGCGCCCGTCGATGGTGCATTAAATGAAGGAAAGAACGTTCTGCTCGAGATTGAGATTGCTGGAGCGAGGCAGGTTCGTAAAAAACGGAGTGAGGCAATACTTGTATTTCTTGAGCCCCCATCCTTTGAAGAGTTGGAGGGGCGAATCCGAGGTCGTGCAACAGATAGTGAAGATCGAGTTCTAGCCCGTTTGACCTTGGCCCGCGAAGAAATGGCCGCAGCAGGCGAATTCGACCTCCGGGTGGTCAATCATCGAGTCGAAGAGGTCGTGGAGGCGCTGGTATCCTTGACCGTTCAAGAATAAGCAACTTCTTAAGGAGTCTAAGTGGCAAACCTCGATGGAATTACAAACCCACCGATTGATGACCTATTGGAAAAGAGTGGATCCAAGTACAGCCTAGTCCTGTATGCCGCAAAACGGGCTCGCCAGATCAATGCTTATTATTCACAGCTTGGTGAGGGGCTCCTTGAATATGTGGGGCCACTAGTGGAGACACATGTTCACGAGAAGCCACTTTCGATCGCGCTACGTGAAATCAATGACAATCTTCTGACAATTGAGAATTTAGAGCCACAAACGGATAAATAAATGATCGCCCTACCGCGCGGTCGCGAAGTTGTGCTCGGCGTGGGCGCTGGCATCGCGGCTTACAAGGCTTGTGATTTGCTCCGCAGATTGCAGGATAATGGATTCTTAGTCACAGTTGTCCCAACCCCCTCTAGTTTAAATTTTGTTGGTCGAGCAACTTGGGAAGCTCTTTCAGGCAGACCCGTTAAGACTGAAGTTTGGGAAGGGACCCAGGCAGTCTCTCATGTTGAGTTGGCTGAACGAGCGGATCTGATACTTATAGCACCGGCGACAGCAGATCTAATTGCCAAATTAGCATCCGGTCGCGCAGATGACCTTTTGACTACAACGGCTTTGGCGACAACAGCAAAAGTAATCGTTGTACCAGCGATGCATCCCGGTATGTATCTCAATCCAGCTACGCAAGCTAACATTGACGTTTTACGAACACGTGGTGTGACGGTATTAGAGCCAGACTCAGGAAGACTAACCGGTAAAGATTCGGGAATCGGTCGGTTCCCCGAAACTAAAAGAATCATAGAAGCAGTCAACTCGTGGAGCGGCAACAATGGAAGATTGATAGGCAAACAAATTGTCGTAACAACCGGCGGAACTATAGAGCCACTCGATCCAGTTCGATATATCGGAAATAGATCAAGTGGTCGTCAAGGCGTTGCGATTGCATACGAGGCGTTAAAAGAAGGAGCAAGCGTTACTCTAATAGCGGCGCATACTGAAGAGTTTGAGCTGGAAGGCGTTCGACTTATAAACGTGAAGACGGCGCGCGAAATGCAGGCTTCACTTGAGCAGGAGTTAGTTAATGCAGATGCACTCGTAATGGCGGCCGCAGTAGCAGATGCGCGGCCTTCTCAAGCTTTCGATGAGAAAATCAATAAGGACTCGCTTTCGGAACTGACCCTTGTGAAAAATCCAGATCTACTCGCCGAAGCTGCAAGGAAGAAAAGACCCTCACAGGTCTTCGTAGGCTTTGCCGCAGAAACTGGTGAGTTGCAAAAAGAGCGTGGTTTGAAGAAATTACATGCCAAGGGCGTGGATCTGCTTTTTGTAACGGATGTATCAGGCGGAAAGGTTTTCGGCGAAGAGAAAACTACCGGCTCCCTTCTCTCCAAGCGTGGCGAGAATTGGGATTTCGAATTAGCCGATAAGTTTCTCGTAGGAAGAAAAATAATAGAAGAACTCGCTCGTGAAATGGAAGGTGCCCATGGCTAGAAGGCTGTTCACGTCAGAATCTGTAACAGAAGGTCATCCCGACAAAATTGCCGACGCCATTTCAGATGCAGTGCTTGACTCGTTGCTCTCGCAAGATCCAAAGAGCCGAGTAGCTTGCGAAACGCTTATAACCACAGGTCAAGTCCATGTTGCAGGCGAAGTGACTACCAATGGATATGCCGATGTGATGTCGCTCGTTCGCGAAACGGTTCTAGAGATCGGATACGACAGCTCTGAAAAGGGTTTCGATGGAAATAGTTGTGGGGTTTCGGTATCCCTTGGCGCCCAGAGCCAGGACATTGCCGCGGGCGTTGATCATGCCGTGGAGGAACGTGAGTCAAAGTCGGCAGATCCGCTTGATCTTCAAGGAGCAGGTGATCAAGGTCTGATGTTTGGGTACGCCGTTCGTGACACTGAAGAGTTAATGCCACTGCCGATAGCGATGGCACATCGCTTAGCTGAACGATTATCGGAACTTCGTAAGAGCGGCGAGCTGGGATACCTACGCCCAGATGGAAAGACCCAGGTAACAATCGAATATGAAGGCGATAAAGCGGTTCGAGTCAACACAGTAGTAGTTTCATCTCAACACGCTCCTGAGATTGATATCGCAAAGAAAATGACACCAGAAGTCATCGAGAAGGTGATAAAGCCAGTTTTATCGAGGTTCTCCATTCCTTTTGATGGAATGACGACGCTGATTAATCCGACTGGTCGCTTCGTAATCGGCGGGCCGATGGGTGACGCGGGTCTTACCGGTCGAAAGATTATCGTCGACACATACGGCGGAATGGCCCGACATGGCGGGGGAGCTTTTAGCGGAAAAGATCCCTCAAAGGTGGACCGCAGCGCTGCTTATGCGATGCGCTGGGTAGCCAAGAATGTTGTCGCTGCAGGCCTTGCTGATCGCTGTGAAGTTCAGGTTGCCTACGCCATCGGAAAAGCTCATCCGGTGGGACTCTTTGTAGAAACATTCGGAACGGAGAAGGTCCCTGCCGCCCAGATTTCGGATGCAGTGTTGAAGGTCTTCGACTTAAGACCGGCAGCAATTATTCGGGATCTCAATCTTTTACGCCCGATTTACCGCAAGACCAGCGCATATGGACACTTTGGACGGAATCTGCCCGAGTTTTCGTGGGAAAAAACGGACCGAGCTGAATCTCTGGCAAAAGCCGTAAAGGGCTAATTTTTGATGGCGGCGAAACCGCTTGCTCTAAAACGCGAGCCAGTTCGCCGGACTTCTCGGGCTGGATTGTTCACCTCTGTAGCAGAGGTTCTTGTAGATCATGGTTTGGGTCATCTAGATCAAAGCTTTACCTATGGAATCCCAGCAAAGTTGATTGATTCAATAAATATCGGATCCCTTGTAAAGGTGCCCTTTAATAGAAATGAGTTGGAGGGAGTAGTTGTAGGGAAACGCGTAAATGAGAGTGGAACTTTCAAACCTGTCATTGGGGTCATAAGGCAATTTGCGTATACAGAATCTGCAATAGCACTTGCCCGCGAGGTGGCTAAGCGCTACGCCACTTCAGTACTACGCATTTTGAAGCTCTTTGTGAAATTAAGGTTTGAAGGGGAGTATTCGGCTCCGCAAAAAAGCGGTACTGCTCGAATCCAGAGACGTTTTTTCCCCGAATCGCAAAATACAATCAGTGATCTAATCTCTCGATTAAGGACAGTGCAAGGCTCGGTACTCATTTTCGTTCCTAGCGCAAGAGAAGCCACATGGTTATGCGATGAATTGAAGGAAACGTTAGGCAGTCGAGTTCTACACATTGATGAGTGGCACAAAAGTTCGATCGATCAAAAGAGTTCGAAGATTGTTATTGGAATGCGCGGGATGATATTTACACAAATAAATGACCTGACCGAGTTGATTGTTTTCAATGATTCCTCAGAACTTTACTGGGATCAAAGATCACCTTTTTGGAATCTGAGGGATGTTGCATTAATCAGGTCGCGACTAGAGAGTCTTTCCCTTCTCTTCATTTCTGGAGCACCTTCTTTGGAGGTAGCACGCCTTGGGGAAACCAAATACTTCACGGTTGAGAAGCCACAAAGACAACTATTCAAAAGACGGAGCTTTGCCACAGATCCAGACACTTATCACCACACGGTGAGAGCCGGACTCGATAAGGGAAGTGTCCTTGTCTCGGTCGCGAGTAAGAATTACGCAAATTCGCTTCTCTGCAAGAGATGTAAAACTATTCCGAAATGCCATTGCGGGTTTCCTTTAAAGATGTTAAGGAAGGAGAGCGCCAGTTGCTCAATGTGTGGTGAATCAACATCAACTCTTCGATGTAGAGAATGTGGCAGCGTCGAAATTATCATCCTTGGTAAAGGCATTGAGCGGATAAATGAGGAGTTCGGTCGGACTTTTCCTAATATTCCAATCGTTAATGTAACTGCGGAGAAGGAATTCTCAGGTAATGCAGAACGATCAATAGTCATTTCCACACCAGGCGTCGAGCCCTATTCTCTTGGCTATGGAGGTGTTGTTCTCCTCGATGGTTTGGCGAGAGTTTCTAGGGCGACTCTTCGCTCCGAAGAATATTTACTCAATCATTGGCACCGTCTAGTTGCATTGGCGTTGGAAGATGCGTCAATCTATATTTCACTTCCGAATTCTCATCGAATAGCACAGAGCCTCATCTCAAATAATCCTTTAAAAGCATCGAAAATTGCGCTAGAGGAACGACGCACTATAAATCTGCCCCCTTGGTATCGAGTAATTCGGGTAAAAGGGGATTCGCTTTCAGCTCTCGCTTCTCAATTAGCCCAGGATTTTAAGGATATTGAGCTTTCCAAGGTTTCCAAAAGCAATGAATTGGTTATTAGGGCCAGAGTAGAAATCGCGCAAGATGTTGTGAGCGCCTTGAGTATTTTGCAAAAATACCGAAGCGCTACCGGAAAAAGACTGCTTAGTTTAGAGATAGATCCATACGATCTTTAGGTAGAATTTGCATGTGTCGATTCAACCCATAAGGTATTTTGGCGATCCCGTACTCACTACACCTGCAAGCCAAGTTATTGACTTTGATAAGGAGTTGCGCAGATTAGTTGAGGACCTTACTGAAACAATGCTGGACGCTCCCGGCGCTGGTTTAGCTGCGCCCCAGATAGGTGTTCCACTTCGGGTATTTGTCTGGGATGTAGATGAACAACTCGGTCACTTAGTCAATCCCTCTTTAGATTTGAGCGAAGAGATGCAAGAAGGAGAAGAGGGATGCTTATCTTTTCCAGAGCTGAGATACGACACCCCACGGGCAATGCGTGCGGTGGCAAAAGGATTCAATATGTATGGCGAGCCTATTACCATTGAAGGTTCAGCCTTTCTAGCGCGAGCGTTACAACATGAGACTGATCATCTCGATGGCATCGTATTCATAGATAGATTGCCAAAAGAGTTGAGAAAACAAGCGATGAAGGATATCCGCAGCTCAGATTGGTTTCTTGAATCTCAAGCTCTAGGTAATTCACCAGAGATACGGATTTCTCCTCACCAGACATTCGGTAAGGGAATCTAGTTTGAAAGTACTCCTAGCCTCAACGTCGCTTTTGGCAGTACCAACGTTCAATGCACTTAAGAGAGATGGACACGAATTCCTAGGATTACTAACAAAGCAAGAAGAGCATTCTGGCAGAGGTTTGAAACTGGGCGAGAATGAGTTGATAAAGGAACTGACTTTAAGAGGCGAAAGAATTTTTCGAGTTTCTGGTCACCAGGAGCTATTTCAAGTTCTCCATGAGATTCAACCAGATTTGGTCGTAACGATTTCATTTGGGCTGCTGGTTCGGAAAAATTCACTCGCTATTCCTCGACATGGGTGGCTCAATCTGCATTTCTCCCTGCTTCCAAAATATCGCGGGGCGGCCCCGGTGCAACGGGCGATTTTGGCGGGAGAAACTAGAACTGGCGTTACAGTCTTCAAACTTGATGAGGGTATGGATACCGGACCTATTTACACGAGCAAAGAAATCGATATCCGCGAAAAATCTACCGGCACTCTTCTGGATGAACTTGCCCTAATTGGTGCAGGTGAAGTCTTGAGTGCGATTGATTCTATTGAACAGGGGAAAAGCCCGATTGAACAAAAGGGCGTTTCATCACTTGCGCCCAAAATTGAGTCCTCTGAGACTCGGCTCGATTTTCAGGAGAGCGCACTCAATACATCGAGAAGGATTCGAGCCTTTTCACCGAAACCCGGCGCGTGGTGTGAATACAAGGGGCGGCGCATCAAGATTCTTGAAGCCGAAGTATCGACTTCATCCGGTGGGGTAGCGGGCCAGATCAGCGCTTTAGCGCCGCTTACTATTTCGTGTGGCAAAGGATCCCTGATTGTTAAAACTGTTCAAGAGGCTGGGAAAAAGGCGATGAGCGCGGGGGATTGGTTGAGAGGATCAAGAGTTGAAGTGAAGGAATCATTTGAGTAATCCGAGACAACTCGCATGGGAGTTGCTTTACGAAGTTGATAACTCAATTACCTATAGCAACCTTACAGTTCCGCGCGCGCTTAGAGACTCAGAACTTGAGAAACGAGACCGAGGGCTTGTAACCGAGCTGGTTTACGGAACGCTTCGAATGCGTGGTTTGTGCGATAGCGCAATTAAAAGACATCTCGATCGACCAATCTCCGAGGTTGATCTCAAAGTATTAACCACGCTAAGGATGGGTGCGTATCAGATATTAGTTATGAAGACTCCAATTCATGCGGCGGTGAACGAGACGGTCAATCTTGCAAAGATAGTTTGCGGAAGGAGTGCATCTTCTTTCGTAAACGCGATCATGCGCAAAATATCAGGAGATCCAGAGTTTAGACCTACTGAAATTGAAGAGAGGCTCTCCCACCCAATCTGGATCATTAATGCGCTCCGAGACTCTCTCAAAGATGATGATTTAGTAGAGCGCCAACTAATCGCTGATAATGAAGCCGCAAATCCAACGTTGATACCTTGGCCTGGTCTATCGACTCCGGAAGAGCTCCTTGAAAGTGGGGCTATACATATCGAAGGAAGTCTGCGTGCATTTTCCTTTAAGGGTGCACCTTCTGATATTTCATCAATCCGCGAGCGAAGAGCCGGCGTTCAAGACCTTGGTTCCCAATATGTGGTGGAGGAATTTTTTTATACGAGTGAACCGAATCTTCGATGGCTCGATTTGTGCGCTGGACCGGGTGGTAAAGCTGCCTATTTGGACTCACTCATAAGCGATGGCGAATTTGTTGCAAATGAACCATCGACGGAGCGCGCTCGACTTGTCAGGCAAGTGGTTAGACGAGGCAAGGTCACGAACTTTGATGGACGGCAAATTCCAGAGGACCTAGGCGAGTTTGATCGAATATTGGTGGATGCGCCCTGCACCGGAATTGGAGCGCTACGTAGACGGCCAGAAGTTAGATGGCGAAGAAAATCATCAGACTTAAGAGGGCTGCTCGCGCTGCAGGGCGAACTTCTTGATGCGGCTGCTAGTCGACTTCGTGTGGGTGGAATCATCGGGTACTCGACTTGTTCTCCACATCTTGCCGAAACCAAGATGCAGGTTGCTGATTTTCTGAAGAGGCATCCAAATTTCAGTCGGATCCGGGTAAAGCGTAAACCTGATGGCGATGGAGACATGCAACTTTGGACGTTTAGGGATGGAACCGACTGCATGTACCTTTCATTGCTTATTAAAGGAAACGAAGCAGATAGGGGGAATCGTGATTCGAATTTGCCCTAGTATCCTAAATGCAAATTTTGACGACCTTCCTAATGAGATAGGCAGAGTTGTTAGTGAGAGCGACCTTCTCCATCTTGATGTGATGGATGGAGTTTTTGTACCCAATTTCACCTTCGATCTAGCGAGGACGAAGGAAATTATCGGCATCTCCAAATTACCGGTCGATCTTCATTTGATGATTGCTGATGCGGATCATGCTGCAATTCCCTATGCAGAAACAGAGGCGTTAAGTGTCACGGTCCATTTTGAAGCATGTAATGATCCCTTAAAGACGCTGAAAATGATCAAATCAAAAGGTAAACGAACTGCGATAGCCATTAAGCCAACAACTTCGTTCGAAGCGATTACGGAGTTAATCGATATCGTCGACATGCTCCTGGTGATGACTGTGGAACCAGGATTTGGAGGGCAATCCTTCATGAGTCACTTGATGCCCAAGGTTGCAGCCGCCCGTAAATACCTAGATCAAAAGGGCCTAAGTGATATTTGGCTCCAAGTGGATGGCGGAATCAACGAATCCACAATTGCGATTGCTCGAGCTGCTGGCGCAGATACTTTTGTCGCAGGTTCTGCCGTTTACAAATCGAAAAATCCGCAGGAAGTTTTGAAAACGCTCCGACGCCTTGCCGGCTAACTAAAGTAGAATCCACTCTCAACTGATAGGAGCAAAAATTGAAGACATTTGATTCGCTCTGGATCGAATTGAACAAGAAAGTGGATTCGTCACCCGATACTGAGCGCTCATCTTCAACGACCCTAGCGGCCTTGGATAACGGCACGCATTTCATAGCCAAGAAGGTGGTTGAGGAGGCTAGTGAGGTCATGCTCGCTGCGGAAAGTCAAAGCAAAGAGGAGTTATCCGAGGAGATCTCCCAGTTGCTCTATTGGATTCAAGTACTCATGCTCGATAAAGCGGTAACCCTCGATGATGTATACCGGAGGCTTTAATCATGACACTATCTGTTGCACTTCCGAATAAAGGAGCCTTGGCTGCAGATTCGACCGCTATCTTCCAAGATGCGGGATATCGGCTTCGTAATGATTCGAGAGAATTGTCCTTCTTTGACTCGCAAAATGATATTGAGTTCTTCTATCTCCGTCCAAGAGATATAGCTACCTACGTTGCATCAAGCCAGATCGATATTGGGGTTACGGGGCGCGATTTACTTCAAGATAGCGATAGAGGGGCTATTGAAAAATTGGCCCTGGATTTTGGTCATAGCGAGTTTCGTTTAGCGGCTAACTCATCTGACGTCACTAGCGGTGCAATTAGCGAGAAAACTTTAGGGGGTAAACGAATAGCCACGGCCTACCCAGGACTGGTGAGAAGTTATTTGGCAAGAGTGGGAGTCAGCGCAGAAATAGTCTCCCTCGACGGGGCGGTGGAAGGGGCGATCAAACTCGGAGTAGCGGATGTCATCGTCGACGTGGTTGCAAGTGGAAACACAATTAAACAAGCTGGATTAAAGATCTTCGGACCGACGATCCTTGCGAGTGAGGCGATCTTGATTGCGCGCCCCGACTTTAGTAGTGAATCACTCGAAATTCTGCTTCGGAGGATTTCTGGTGTAGTGATCGCGCGTCAATATGTTTTGGTTGACTACGACATTGAGAAGAAGAGTCTTGAGGCCGCTTGTGCGATTACCCCGGGACTGGAATCTCCGACGATTTCACCCTTGCAGAAAGATGGCTGGGTCGCCGTACGCGCGATGGTCAAGCGCGGCGAGGTGCATTCCGCCATGGACAAACTTTGGCAGGTAGGTGCCCGAGGGATTCTAGTTACCGATATTCACTCTTGTCGGTTGTAGTTCAGCTGAGAAGCGGAATTACTTCTGCAAGACTTCCATCAATTTCAATGTCCGCAGCTCGCCGCAAGATTTCTTTACCTCTAAAAGCGATTCCCAGTCCGGCTAAATTGACCATGTCGAGATCGTTTGCGCCGTCACCAATAGCCACGCAGTCCGATACTTCAATACCGTGAGATTCTGCGAACTCCACTAGGTAGTTTGCTTTAGCTCTCCGATCGAGAATCGCGCCCACTACTTCACCGTTTAAAGTTCCACGCGTAATTCCAAGCGAATTTGCCCTGAAAAAATCAAGTTCTTCAAAGAATGGAATTCTCTGAAGCACCTGATTAAAACCTCCAGTTACGGCACCAAATTTGATGCCATGCGTTCTACAGTGCTCTCGTAGCGTAAGCGCGCCGGGAGAGAGTTTTATCTCTGAAGCCACTTCATCGAGAATAGATAAAGGTAGACCGGATAAAAGCTTCACTCGTTCAATCAAAGCTTCGGAAAAGTCAATCTCGCCTCTCATCGCAGCGTTAGTGATAGTAACGACCTCTTGACCACGACCGCTTCGCATTGCGAGCAGGTCGATAACTTCTTGTTCAATTAAGGTTGAATCAACATCGCAGAGAAGCAATTTGTACTTCAAAGAATCTCCATAGCGATATCAAGACCTGATTTGTTTCCAATCATTTCAAGCTCTTTAGAGATTGCACTGGTATGCGCAGGATCAAGTTTTATTTCCATTGCAAGGATTGTCCGACCACCAAGATCGATTCGCTGTATTTCGCCTTTCTCACAAACAAAATCCTCGAGGGCACCCTCAACAATTTCTTTAGCATTAGGGCTTGTTGGACCCGATGCGAGAATCAGAGCTCTTGCCGATAATTTGGGCTTTTCTGACACTTAACCATTTTAGTCACCTGATTGACCTTAGGTGAGAACATTGACCGGTATCTTTCCCTCGTGACCTCTCTACTGGAATTAAATGAAGTTTCCGTAATAAGAGACGGCCGAAACATTCTCGGGCCTATTAATTGGAAACTAGAACCAGGGGAGCGCTGGGCGGTGATCGGGCCGAATGGTGCTGGTAAGACAACACTCCTGCAACTGCTTTCGACTTTTATGCATCCTTCCAAAGGCATAGTTCATGTTCTAGGAAATCGCATCGGAGCTGTAGACATTTTCGAACTTCGCCCGAGAATTGGCCTAGCTTCGAGCGCGCTACAGGATCTTCTACCCGGTGAAGAGTTAGTTATCGACTTGGTCCTTACCGCTGCATATTCCATTGCGGGACGTTGGAATGAAGATTATGACCTTTGGGATGAATCCCGGGCAAAAGCCTTGCTAGATATTTTCGGCGTGCGCGAATTGGCAAATCGAACTTACGGAACCCTGAGCGAAGGCGAGCGTAAACGAGTGCAGATTGCTCGAGCCCTGATGACAGATCCGGAAATCCTTCTCCTTGACGAGCCAGCTGCGGGGCTCGATTTAGGCGGACGCGAGGACATTTTGAATCGCATATCGAATTATCTAGATGTAGAAGGTTCTCCAGCCTCAGTAATCGTCACCCATCACATAGAAGAGATCCCTGCCGGTACTACGCATGTTCTTCTTCTACAGCAAGGTTTAGATTTCGCAAGCGGACGCGTTTCTGATGTCATAACCTCGGAGAATCTAAATCACCTTTTTGGAGTTGATGTGGAAGTTAGAAACGATGGTAAGCGCTACACCGCCATCTCAAGACGATGAATCTATTCGATCTAGTTCCACAAGTTTGGCAAGATGTATTGAGAACTCATGAAGGGAGGATTAACCAAATTGGGCTCGCGCTTCAAAAACGTGCCGATTCGGGTGAGCGGATACTTCCGGATCGAAGAAATGTTTTTCGGGCGCTAGAAATTGCTCCAAGTGAAGTAAAGATATTGATAATTGGACAAGATCCCTACCCAAACGTCCAGGATGCTTGCGGGCTCTCCTTCAGCGTTCCACCTCGTAAGTCAGGTCTACCGGGTTCATTGATGAATATTCAAAAAGAGATCATTACTGATATTGGCTCTACCAATAGCGCGGACGGCGATTTAACTCGCTGGTCTCGTCAAGGAGTCATGCTTTTAAATAGAGTGCTTACGGTCACTGCGGGGTCTAGCGCATCTCATGCTGATTTAGGTTGGCAGGAAGTAACCGAAGATATTGCTCGGATATGTGCGAAATCTGGGGCGCTTGCCCTTCTTTGGGGAAATTCGGCCCGGGAGTTAGCGACGCTTTTTTCACAAGAGCGTCGTATTGAAGGAGTTCATCCCAGCCCATTATCTGCTCATAGAGGATTTCTCGGATCTAAACCCTTCTCAAGGTTAAATTCCATGCTTAGCGAGCAAGGCAAGACCCCAATTAACTGGTAGCCCGTTTTGCAAAAAAAGTAGGCCCGGTTTCCCGGGCCCACTTTTCCTAAATAGGTCCCGACTATCCGATCCAGGTATTTATTGGGTCGCTTAAGAAGTAAACCATAAATAGACCTGCTACCAAGAGTAGTAACGGATGTACATCTTTCATCCGTCCTTGGAAGAGACGAATGACTACGTACGAAACGAATCCAGCGCCAATACCTACAGAAATGTTGTAGGTAAATGGCATCAAGATAATCGTCAAGAAGGCAGGAATGGCTATTCCGTAATCTTCCCAATCGATTGATTTGATCTGGGTCATCATCAAGAAGCCAACGATTATTAGAGCAGGTACGGCAGCTTCGTAAGGGATGATTGCAACCAGTGGTGAGAGGAAGGTTGTAAGCAAGAAGAGGACGCCGGTTACAACCGAAGCGAGACCTGTTCTTGCACCTTCTCCAACACCCGATGCTGATTCAATGTAGGAAGTATTGCTGGATACTGAAGCAGCGCCACCTGCAGCCGCAGCTAGTGAATCCACTAGAAGGATTCGCTCAGCGTTAGGCGGTGTTCCATCCTTGTCGTTCAAGCCAGACTCTTGACCAATGGCAGTCATGGTTCCCATGGTGTCGAAGAAGTCAGCAAGTAAGAGAGTAAAGACAAGTAGGAGCGCTGTAATGAGTGGGACGCGTTCAAATGATCCGAAGAGGTTGAACTGTCCGAGTAACGAAAAGTCTGGGGTAGCCAAAACGTCCGAAGGAACTGCTGGGACATTTAGACCCCATCCCTTCGGGTTCACGTTTGTACCATCGAAGTTTGGACCGATCTTGAATGCGGTTTCAATTGCCACAGCGAGCGCAGTCGAGATAACAATTCCAAGCAGAAGAGCCGCTTTGATTTTGCGGATCATCAAGCCGATGGTTAGGAAAAGACCAAAGGCGAAGACAACGATTGGCCATCCAACCAATTCGCCACCATCACCGAGGGTCACTGGCACTGGACCTTGAGCAGTGCGTCGGACAAAGCCAGAATCGACCAATCCAATCAACGCTATGAAAAGGCCAATACCAACCGAGATTGCGATCTTAAGTTGGGTCGGAACGGCGCGGAAAACCGCGGTTCTAAACCCAGTCAGAACGAGAACTGTGATGATGATGCCTTCGAGTACAACTAGGCCCATTGCATCTTTCCACGTCATCTGCGATGCGATACCAACAGCGACGAATGTATTGAGACCCAATCCGGTTGCAAGTGCGAGTGGGAAATTAGCCACAACGCCCATCAGGATTGAGAGCACGCCGGCAACTAGAGCAGTTGCAGCAGCGATAAGTGCGAGGTTTGGAGCATCCCCGCCACCGATGTACTTACCATCAGCATCCTTGGCCAGACCAATGATCAAGGGGTTGAGCGCGACGATGTA